>NZ_JBOGDD010000218.1:0-8164 GCF_050701675.1 Mycobacterium sp.
CACATGGAGCTCGCCACTCGAATCCCCGAGCAGCATCCCCGCCGCGGCGATCGGCAACAACGTCATGGAGCTGTCGATGAGCTGCTGCGCCAGCTCGATGACGTCATAGTCCGCGACCAGTGTGTCCGCCAAGCCAACGAATGCGTTGGCTAAAAGTTCATAGCGATCCATCGCATTTCCCTTCCGGCCGAATCGTCCCACGGATGTCGCGGGGGTCAAGGTTCGAGGCTGTAAAAATTACTGAACCACCAATTCTTCGGGATCTGCGTCTGGATCCGGATCGAATCGCAACCGACGGTTCACCACGGCGTTGGCAACTTCGCTGAGCAGTCGGCCCTGCGCGTAGGCGAACGCCTGCATCCGAACGTAGGCCTCGTGGGCGGTGACTCCGAGCTGCGCGACGATCATGCCGGTGGCCTGATGCGCCTCCCTGGTGCTCAGCGGCTGGTCCCACCACGGCCCGAGGGACTCGGTGATCCGGCCGGTGCGGCCGACCGTGAGCAGGATCGCCGTCACCAACTCGGCGACGGCCAACGCGTCGGCGAAGTCCTTGGCATTCAACGACATGGCGTTGTTGCGGTAGAGATCTAGCACTCCGACCCGAATCGCGCCGATCTCCAGCGGCATCGAGTACAGCGCGCCGACGCCGGACTTGACGGCCTGTGCCGCGAAGGTCGGCCATGGCCCGCTCGGGTCCGAGAGATCGTCGACGATCACCGGACCGTTGGCAGCTGCCGCGTCGACCCCCGGGCCCTCGCCCAAGGTGATCTGCGCCCACTCCACCTGCTCGGCGACGCTGTCGCTGGCACACAACACTTCGAGGCCGGAGCCGGGGACGTACACGGAGATGGCGGCGCGCTGCACCGGAAGCACCCGAACGCACGCCTCGCAAAGCCGGGCAGGTTGTTGCTGCTCGCCCTCGAGTTGGCCCACCGCGGCCAAGAACCGGGCCCGCGCGCCGTGGGAATTGGCTGCGTTCACGCCGCACACCTCCACCTCACCGCGTCGGGTGAGTGGGCCCGCCGGTTGCGGACACGTGCACCAACATTGACACTACGGCGCACGACGGGAGGACGACAGTGTGCGACGCGCCGCGTTGTGGCTACCGCCGACAGTTCTCTGCCATCCAGGCATCGGTGAACTCGTGAATGTCGCGGATGCCGCTCGCGAGTTGGCCGGCAACGAACGCCGCGATCGGGCCGCCGATCACCGGAACGCGCACGTCGACCGTGCCCCTGCCCGCGAATCGCGAACCACCGGCCACGCGCGTCACGGTCAGTTCGCCGTGACCCGACACGGGGGCGCCAGGGGCGTCGACGGTGATCTTGCCGTGCAGGGTTCCGTCGACGGACGCGTGCCAGGTCGCGACCTCGACGATCCGGAGCGAGCCGCGGTGCAACCGATTCATCGGAGGAGGTAACTGCTCGACACCGAAGTGCGACGTCATCGTCACGGTGGTGATGCCATCGGCGTCGGTGGTCAGCGAATCCAGCGTCGGCCCTCCGTCGTTGAACCTGAGGAGTCTTGCCCGCCAGTATGTTTCATCGCGAAAAGTCGCGTGGATGCGTTCGGCCGCGTTCGGGGATTCGACGGTCAGGTCGAAGGAGCGCGGCACGACTGCAGGCTACCGTCACCGGCGCCGACGGCATTGCAATAGAGTCGTCGGTATGCGCTTCGGTCTGTTCATTCCGCAGGGTTGGCGACTCGACCTGGTGGACATCCCCACCGCGAACCACTGGCAGGTGATGCGCGACCTCGCGACTCACGCGGACGGCGGGGCGTGGGACTCGCTGTGGGTGTACGACCACTTCCACACCGTCCCGGTGCCGACCGACGAGGCGACCCACGAGGCGTGGTCGCTCATGGCGGCCTACGCGGCGACGACCTCGCGGATCAAGCTGGGCCAGATGTGCACCGCGATGAGCTACCGCAACCCCGCGTACCTGGCGAAGGTGGCCGCCACCACGGACGTCATCTCCGGTGGCCGGGTGCAGATGGGCATCGGCGGCGGCTGGTACGAACACGAATGGCGGGCCTACGGTTACGGCTTCCCGTCCGCGGGGGTGCGTCTGGCCAGGCTCGACGAAGGCGTGCAGATCATGCGGGACGCCTGGCGCGACGGCAGGGTGAGCTTCGAGGGCAAGCATTATCAGGTCGACGGTGCCATAGTCGCACCGAAGCCGTTGCAGGAGAATGGCATTCCGCTGTGGATTGCGGGCGGCGGCGAGAAGGTCACGCTGAAGATCGCCGCCAAGTACGCGCAGTACACGAACTTCACCTCTGAACCCGAAGGTTTCGTGCACAAGTCGAAGATCCTCGAAGGCCACTGCGCCGAGGTGGGCACCGACTACGGAGCCATCGTGCGGTCGGCCAACTTCAACGCCGTGGTCGGGTCCTCGGAGGCCGACGTGGCCGCCCGCGTCGAGAGGATCCGCGCCCGTCAGAGCGCCAAGGCGAACCCGGAGGCGGTCGAGGCCATGCTGTCGACCATGAGTTCGCCCGACTCCGCCAGCGGCACTCCGGAGCAGATCGTCGAAAAGCTCAGCAGGATGCGCGATCTGGGCTGCGAGTACGCGATCCTGTACTTCCCGGAGGCCGCGTACGACCGTTCCGGCATCGAACTGTTCGAGCGTGAGGTCATTCCAGCGTTGAGTTAGCGATGACTCAAGACGTTGACGACGTTGCCCGCCGGGTCCTCGAAGAAGAACCGCCGCACGCCCCATTCCTCGTCGGTCAGGGGGTGCACGATGCGCAGTCCAGCGGCCACGGCAGCCTGGTGCGCGGCGTCGACGTCGTCGACCTCGACCTCGACCGACACCGTGGGGTTGACCGTTGCGGTGAGATCCTCTGTCATCAAGCTGATCTGGTGGCTGCGATCGGGATCGGCCAGGGTGAGGATCCAGCCGTGGTTCATCACCTCGGTCAGGCCCAACGTCGCGACGTACGCGTCGCGGGTGGCGTCCAGGTCGGCGACGGTGAGGTTGGGCACTACCCGCCGCACCGTCATATCGCCGGGCCAAGAAGGTCGTCGGCGTCCTTGATGACGTACCCATAGCCCTGCTCGGCGAGGAACCGCTGCCGGTGCGCGGCGTAGTCGGCGTCCAGGCTGTCGCGGGACACCACGGAGTAGAAGATGGCGCCACCGCCGTCGGCCTTGGGACGCAGCAGCCTGCCGAGCCGCTGCGCCTCTTCCTGACGCGAGCCGAACGTGCCCGAAACCTGCACCGCCACACTGGCTTCCGGAAGGTCGATGGAGAAGTTCGCGACCTTGGACACCACCAGTGTCTGGATCTCACCGGTCCTGAAGGCCTGGTACAGGGATTCGCGCTCCGCGGTCTTGGTCGATCCCTGGATGATGGGGGCGTCGAGCTCGCGGCCCAGTTCGTCGAGCTGGTCGAGGTAGGCGCCGATCACCAGCGTCGGCTCGCCGACGTGACGGGCCAGGATGGACTTCACCACCGCGATCTTGGTGTGCGCCGTCGAGCACAGCTTGTAGCGCTCCTCCGGCTCGGCCGTCGCGTAGATCATCCGCTCGTTCTCGGTCATCGTCACGCGGACCTCGATGCACTCGGCAGGGGCGATCCACCCCTGCGCCTCGATGTCCTTCCACGGGGCGTCGTAGCGCTTGGGTCCGATCAGGCTGAAGACGTCGCCCTCGCGGCCGTCCTCGCGGATCAGCGTCGCCGTCAGGCCAAGCCGCCGCCGGGACTGGAGGTCGGCCGTCATCCGGAAGACGGGGGCGGGCAGCAGGTGCACCTCGTCGTAGATGATCAGGCCCCAGTCGCGGCTGTCGAACAGCTCGAGGTGGCGGTACTCGCCCTTGGTGCGACGGGTGATCACCTGGTAGGTGGCGATCGTCACGGGCCGGATCTCCTTGCGCTCACCGGAGTACTCGCCGATCTCCTCCTCTGTCAGCGAGGTGCGGGCGATCAGTTCACGCTTCCACTGCCTGCCCGCGACGGTGTTGGTGACCAGGATCAGCGTGGTCGCACCGGCCTTGGCCATCGCCGCGGCGCCGACGATCGTCTTGCCCGCGCCACACGGCAGCACCACCACACCGGAACCGCCCGCCCAGAACGACTCGGCCGCCATCTCCTGGTAGTCGCGGAGCTCCCAGCCGTCCTGGTCCAGCGAGATGGGATGCGCCTCACCGTCGACATAACCGGCCAGATCCTCCGCGGGCCAGCCGATCTTCAGCAGCATCTGCTTGATGTGACCCCGCTCGCTGGCGTGCACGATGATGGTGTCGTCGTCGATGCGGGCGCCGAGCATGGGGGCGATCTTCTTGTGCCGCAGCACCTCCGCGAGCACCGCGCGGTCCAGGCTCACCAGGACCAGGCCGTGCACGGGACTCTTCACCAGCTGCAGGCGGCCATACCGGGCCATGGTGTCGACGATGTCGACGAGCAGCGGCTGCGGCACCGAGTAGCGGGAGAACGACACCAGCGCGTCGACGACCTGCTCGGCGTCGTGTCCCGCCGCACGGGCGTTCCACAGCGCCAGCGGGGTGATGCGGTAGGTGTGGATGTGCTCCGGCGCACGTTCCAGCTCGGCGAACGGGGCGATCGCCGCCCTGGCCGCGCCCGCGAGCTCGTGGTCGACTTCGAGCAGCACGGTCTTGTCGGACTGCACGATCAAGGGGCCGTCAGTCATACGCGATGCCCCCCTGACGTTGAAGCGCTATTCGCTCTGTAAGTCATCTCACCCATTATCCCGGATCCGCCGACACGACCGACGTCACGCGGTGGATGGCGAAGTCCCTGACCCTGCCCGCGGCGGGATCGTAGGCGGTCAGCTGGCCGCCGCGGATGTTGATCGGCGCGACCACCCGCTGCGTCGCGACGCCCGCAGGGTCGACGTAGCCGATCACCACGGACTCCTGGCGGTGCGCTGCGCTGTGCAACTGAGCCATCGCCTCCGCGGGGTCCAGGCGCGTCCCGCCGGACGGCGTGGCGGCCACCTTGCGGAGCACGGCGACGATGGCACCCAGCGTCTGAAGCGTCGGGCCCTGCGGCGGACGGTAACCGCGGCGACGGATCGGTGCGGGCACCCGCGCGCCGCGGGAGCGGATGTCGACGACGGCGCCAGAGGAGTCCTCGGCGGCTGGCGCGAACCCCGCGGTCCGCAGCGCGGCCAGCACCTCGTTGATCGGCGACAGCGACACCGCGACGGTCGGCGCCAGCGCGCGCACGTCGAGTCGCTCGACCGCAGGGGCCGAGATCGCCTGGGTCAGCAGCGCGGGATCCTCGCACCGGACGAACGACGCCGCCATGCCGACGCGCAGTTGGCCGTGGCGGCGTGCCACGTCGTCAATCAGATACGTCAAGCCCTGCGGCACCGGTGTCCTCGAGTGCCTGGAGAAGAGCGTGTGTATCTCGCTGGCGCTGAGGCCGGTGTCGAGGGCACGCCGGATCGACTGCTCGCTGATCCGGTAGACCATCGCCGCGCCGGCCGACTCGACCGAGGCCACCGCCGACAACTGCTCGGCCAGAGCGCGATCGAGCGGTCCAGGCACGACGACGGTGAGATCGGCCTGCAGCAGGAAGTGGTCGATCGGCGCGGGCAGCACCTTCGCCATCGCCTTGACGACGTCGTCCTCGGGGGCTCCGGCCAGCAGCTTCCGGCTGGGGCTGGCGATCGCGCCCCTGCCGATCACGCCGACGGCATGAGCCTCGACGAGCAGGTCGGTCACCGGCTTGAGTTGAAGTCGCGCCGCCCACCTTGGCCGCCGCCACGTCATCGCACGCGATGCCCCCGCGGCGTCGACGCCCGTGCCTGGCGAAAGCTCGGCAAGTGTGGTCAACAGCAGGCGGCGGTCCAGTGGCGCCGCCGTCGAATACAGCGAATCCGAAAGGGCTCCATAGGGTTTCCCGTCGGGTCCCCGTTCGCCGATGAGGCCGGGTCTTGCGGGGACGTCGAGCCATGCCGAAGCGATCAGATGCCAACGCGCCGCGTTGGAGGATTCGACGAAGCGGTCGGCGGCGACGGTCGGCGCCCAGTGGGACCCGGTGCCGTCGGTCAGGTCGGGCTCCGGCACGCCCGACGCGATCAGCCCGGCGGCAGAGGCCAGCTCAAGGATGAGGCCGAGTCGGTGCTCGTCGACGCCGGTGGCCTTGGTCAGGCGCTTCAGCTCACGGACGCCGAGGCCGCCTGCGCGGAGTTCGGGGATCGGTGCGCTGGAGAGGGTTTCGACGACCAGGTCGATCTCACGCAGCAGGTCCAGTGCGGAACCGGCTGCGGCGGCGTCGACGTCGGAGGTGGAGGTGGTGGTGACCGCCGGATCGGGGGGAGTCAGTCCGACGGGGCCCGGTGAATCGCCGCGCATGACTTGACCGACGAGCCGGGGAAGGATGACCGTGTCCTCGTCGACCTGGCGCAGCAACCCGGCGGCGAGCAGGCGCTGGACCGGGCGCTCGGGTGGTGTGCCAGGCGCGGCGTCGCGGGTGCGTCCGATCGGCGATCCGTCGACGAGGCGCTCGAGCAGCTCGCGCTGGGGAAGGTCGACGGCGTCGAGCAGGTCGACGATCCGCTCGGCGTCGAGGCCTGCGGCCTCGAGGGTCACCTGGCCCGGATGCCACGGCAGTCCCGCTGCCGCCTCCGGTGCCACGCGCACGGAGCCATCGCCCCAGGCCAGCGCGCGGGCTCTCAGCTGGTCGACGGCGGCGGTCATGGCGCCCTCCTCGGACCGGTCGCCAATGAGCGCGAACATCTTGGTCAGCGGGACGCCGCCACCGTCGGCGCGCAACACCAGCAACGCGTCGAGCACGACGAGAGCCAGAAAGTCGAGCCCATCCGTCGCGGCCTTCACCGACTGCCGAGACTGCGCCCTGGCCGCCAGCGCTGCGATCGAACCCGGCGGCGGCTGAGCCAGATCCGGCCGTAGCTCGAGCAGCCGGACGAGCTGATCGTCGGTCAGCTCGGCCAGCCAAGCGCCCAGCGGCACGACGGGAGCTGATTCGGACATTGCCTACCAGCGTAAGCCAGCATGCCGAATCCAGCCCATGCCTGCAGCGCCGGTACATCCCCCGGTCGCTTCGCTCCAGCCCGCCGGTCTCGCCAGCGCAGGCCGGGCCTGCCACAATGTGAGGCGTGGCTGACAACAAACCGCAGAAGACCCGCTACGTCGACAACGGCTGGCCGGCCAGCGCCGAGGGCGACCACCCGGTCAGCGAGCTTGCCGCCGACCGTACCGGTGCGTTGTCACCGTTCGGGGACCTGACGTTCCCGTTGCCCGCGGAAGATCTGCCGTACACCCATCCGGTCACCGTCATCAACAGGTAGCCGTGACGGCCCGTGCCGATCGGCTGTCGCACCTGGACGACTCGGGGGCGGCGCACATGGTGGACGTGACCGCCAAGGACGCCACCAGACGCACCGCCGTCGCGACGGGAGTCCTGCGCACCCGCGCCGACGTCGTCGAGCTGATCGCGACGGGCGGGCTGCCCAAGGGCGACGCATTGGCCACCGCCCGGGTGGCGGGCATCCTCGCGGCCAAGCGCACCAGCGACCTCATCCCGCTGTGCCACCAGCTGGCACTGACGGGAGTCGACGTCGAATTCGCGGTCCGCACAACGGAAGTCGCGATTACGGCGACGGTGCGCACCACCGACCGCACCGGCGTGGAGATGGAGGCGTTGACCGCCGTCAGCGTCGCCGCACTCACGCTCTACGACATGCTGAAGGCCGTGGACCCGGCAGCGACCATCGACGGCATCGCCGTGCTGCGCAAGGACGGTGGCAAGACGGGCACCTGGGAGCGAACATGAGAACGGCGCGGGTGGTCATCGCCTCGACGCGTGCAGCCACGGGGGTCTACGAGGATCGCACCGGGCCCGTCATCGTCGACTGGTTGACCCAGCGCGGTTACGAGGTGCCCCCGCCCGTGGTGGTGTCCGACGGCATCGGAGTCGACCGCGCGTTGTTCGATGCGGTCGGCGAGCGGGTCCACCTGATCCTGACTTCCGGCGGCACGGGCATCTCGCCGACGGACGGGACGGCCGACGCGACCGCGAACATCGTCGACTACCAGATCCCCGGGCTGGCCGATGCCATCCGGCGGTCCGGGTTGCCGCACGTACCCACCTCGGTGCTGTCCCGCGGCGTCTGCGGTGTGCGGGACGGCACGCTGATCGTCAACCTGCCCGGCTCGCCAGGGGGCGTGAAG
>NZ_JBOGDD010000219.1:0-1594 GCF_050701675.1 Mycobacterium sp.
GTGCCGATCCTCGCAAATGACACCGGAACTCGATACGCAGAGCAACTCGCATCCGGATGTCGATCCTGCACACCACGCGATGCATCGTCGATCAGAACGGGACGCTCAGCCGGTGCGGCGCGCGGAACCCTGTCGGTCGCGGCGCCACCGCACGGGGATGTCAGCGACAACACCAGGGCGGCCCCCGCTGCGGTGTACGCCAACCGCCGAGACATCGCCACGCTGATCTCCCGTTCCACCCGAGTGCGCCTGCGCGCACCTTGGATCAAGGTACCAATTTGGTACATTGATCCAAATTCTCTGGCACGATGGGGCCATGCCCCAAAAGGTGCGTCGCCCGCAACGGCGCAACCAGGTGCTTTCGCGAGATCAGATCATCGACGTTGCCATCGAGATACTCGATTCGGGAGGCGAGAGTGCACTCACCTTGCGGACGGTCACCGACCGCTTGGCCACCGGATCGGGTGCGATCTATTACCGCGTGGGCACCCGGGACGAACTCCTGGACGCGGCCACCGAAGCCGTGATCACTGGCGTGATCGAGAGCCACGTCGCGGAGGAGTCCGCTACGCCCAGGAATGCCATCGTGGGAGTGGCCCTCGCGCTGTTCGACGCGATCGCCGCCCATCGGTGGCTCGCCACTCGGCTGACCATCCAGATTGTTCGATATCCCCTCGGTCAAGTCACGGTCTCGATCTTCGAGACGATCGGCCGGCAGGTGCAAGCCCTCGACATTCCGCGGACTGCATGGTTCGACGCGACCTCGACCATCGTGCACTACATTCTCGGCGCGGTCAGTCAGCACGGCCGATTCGGCGGGGACGTCACAGCAGGGGGCGCCGATCGTCAGGGATTCCTGGATGTGACCGCAGCCGCATGGCAAGAGCTGCCGCCGCAGCGTTACCCGTTCATGCACGCCATCGTCGATCAGATGCGCACACACGATGACCGTCAACAGTTCATCACCGGTATCACGATCATTCTGGACGGTCTGCGCAGAGGTTTCTGACCCGACATCGCCGGACAACTTCGTCAAATTCATTGCCGCAGAGAGGTAACTGCCATTCACGACGTCATTGTGGCGGGCGGTGGCCCGGTCGGCCTGTTCACCGCTCACGAACTGGCCCTGGCCGGGTGTTCGGTGCTGGTGCTCGAAAGGGATCGGGAATCCACGTCCGAGTGGAAGGTGCTCCCGCTCGGGCTGCGGGGCCTGAACGCGGGCTCGGCCCGAACCCTGGATCGGCGCGGCCTCCTGGAGGCGGTGGCGCAGGCCTCGGGCACCGATGTTGCGACGCTCGGCGCACCACCGGATTCCGATGCGGCGCCGGGTCCGCGCGGCATAAGTCACTTCGCCGGCATGGGTCTCGACGAAACCCTCATTGATGTGGCGGCACTTGAATTCCGGCTACCGGCTCCCGCGGCGGAGGGCTTCATGACGAGCCTGCACGCGGTCAGTTCGGTGCTGTCGCAGCGAACAGCTGATCTCGGAGTAGATGTCATTCGAGGCGCTTCGGTGACCGCCGTGCGCCAGGACAACGACTGTGTCACCGTGCGAGCGGGTGACCACGAGCACCGCGCGCGTTGGCTGGTGGGA
>NZ_JBOGDD010000220.1:0-2288 GCF_050701675.1 Mycobacterium sp.
CCTCAGGTACGGCACCCCGCGAGCCCTCCCGGCTCGCGGGGTGTCGTGCATCGGGCTCAGCAGGCTTGCGATGATGGCGTGGATGGGCACTCGATGGCAGGACACGGCTGCGCCACGCGGCGATGACTACGACCTGCGGTGGGCACGCCTCGCTGCCTCGGGCAGGACCATCCACGGAGAAGCCGACCTCGTCGACGACATGCTCGAGAAGACCCGCGCCAGTCGGATTCTCGACGCGGGGTGCGGCACCGGCCGAGTCGCCGTCGAACTCGCCCGCCGTGGGTATTCGGTGGTCGGCGTCGACGCGGACCCGGGAATGCTCGACACCGCACGCGGCAAGGACCCCGAGATCCCCTGGATCAACGCTGATCTCGGCGATCTCGAGGCACGGCTGGACTCCACGTTCGAACTCATCCTGCTGGCAGGCAACGTCATGATCTTCCTCGATCCAGGCAGTGAGGGCCGCGTCCTGAGCCAACTCGCCAACCGACTGGCCACCGACGGACTCCTGGTGGCGGGCTTCTCGATTCGACCTGGCCGGCTGCAGCTCAACGAATACGACAGCCTCGCCGAAACGGCGGGGCTGCGGCTTCATCGGCGTTGGGCCACGTGGGATCGCGAGCCCTTCTCGAACGGGGACTACGCGGTCTCCGTCCATCGGCGGGCCGCAGCCGAGGAGGCCTCTCGGTGACCGCGCCCGTCGGCAGGTTGGCGTCGATCTCGCTGGACTGTCCCGACCCGAACGCCTTGGCCCTGTTCTACGCGGAGCTCCTTGGAATGCGGCGATCCTTCGAGAGCCAGGACGGCCGGATCATCGGCGTGTCCGACGGGACGCACTGGCTGACGATGATGCGGGTCGACGACTATGTCTCGCCGTCCTGGCCGCATCCCGGTCAGCTGCAACAGATGCACCTCGACGTCTCGGTCACCAACCTCGAGGCTGCGACCACGCGGGCCGTGGACCTCGGCGCACGGCTCGCCGGGCATCAGGTCGCCCCCGACGCCTGGCGGGTGCTCCTGGATCCGGCCGGTCACCCGTTCTGCCTGACGACGGTCACGGCCGATTGACGGGGACGGCGCGGCGGTCGCCAAGTCGCTAAGCTGGCGCCTCTCGACGGCTCGAAGTCGGGACGGCTACCAGCGAGGAGTGACCATGGCTGCTGACGCAGACGCCGCGCCCTCGCCCGCCGTCTCGAAATCCGCGGCAGGGCACATCCGGCTGACGTCGCACAGCGGGGGCGCCGGCGCCCTGCAGATCCACTGGGACGCCCCGACGGCGGCGGAACGTGGGCCCGTCATCGGCACCACGACCAGCAGGGCGAACCGCAACGTGATCGGCACGCACAGCGGCTCATACAGCGTCTACCGCGCTCTTGCCGTCGCCGCTGGCGCGTTGTCGCGCGAGCACAAGGCCGACCTCACGAACACCGCACCCACCGACGTCATCGGTCCATATCCGCAGTGGAGCGAACCGGGCAAGATCGTCAGCCTCGACCCCTGGGGCGCCATGGTCGCCGAGGTGTTCGCCGACGAGTTGGCCGCAGGCCACGACATGCGCCCGTCGATCGCCGTCACCAAGGCGCACGTGATGCTGCCCGAGGTCGTCGAGGCCGTGCAGAAGGGCCGGCTCTCCCCCGACGGCCGCATCCTGTTGCCCAGCGGCGCCGCGCTGGTGACGAAGGCGGCGATCGAGCCGGTCTGGTATCTCCCCGGCGTGGCGCGACGGTTCAATTGCAGCGAGACCGACCTTCGGCGCGTGCTCTTCGAGGAGACCGGTGGCATGTACCCGGAGCTCGTCACCCGCTCGGATCTGGAGGTGTTCCTGCCCCCGATCGGCGGCCAGACGGTGTACGTCTTCGGCGACGCCCGCGATCTTGCCGACCCGTCCATCGAACTGACGGCCCGCGTGCACGACGAGTGCAACGGCTCGGACGTCTTCGGCTCCGACATCTGCACGTGCAGGCCCTATCTCACGCATGCGATCGAGGAGTGCATCCTCGGCGCGCAGCGTGGTGGCGTTGGGCTGGTTTCCTACTCCCGCAAGGAAGGTCGCGCCCTCGGCGAGGTGACCAAGTTCCTGGTCTACAACGCGCGCAAGCGGCAGGTCGGCGGCGACACCGCCGATCAGTACTTCGCCAGGACGGAGTGCGTTGCGGGCGTGCAGGACATGCGTTTTCAGGAACTGATGCCCGACGTGCTGCACTGGCTGGGGGTTCGCAAGATCCACCGCCTCGTCTCGATGAGCAACATGAAGTACGACGCCATCACCGGCTCGGGTATCGAGGTCG
>NZ_JBOGDD010000221.1:0-3762 GCF_050701675.1 Mycobacterium sp.
CCCCCCCCCGTCCGTATCGACGATTCAGTTGTGCGTGCCGGGAATGGCGGTCGGTGCGGGCGGGGCCTTGACCGGGGGACTGAAGCTGTTGCCACCGGTGGGGTTGATGCTCTTCTCGGTGGGCGACGGCGTGGTGGTGGTCGTCGTCGTGGTGGTGCTGGACGGGCCTCCGGTTTCGCCTCCGCCGCAGGCGGTCAGCGCTCCCATCGAGACGACGGCAGCAATGCCGAGGCCCGCGGCGACGCGGCGGGTGAGTCGACTCTTCATCATGCGGTCCTATCTGTGCTGCGGGAAACGAGGTGGGAGCCATTCTTGGACTCGGTGGACCAGGCCGAAGCATTGGTCCACCGAGAACGGTCGTGTTAGCCGGTGTGGTTGGTGCCAGGCATGCCGGTGGGTGCCGGCGGCGCCTTGACCCCAGGGCTGAAGCTGTTGCCACCGGTGGGGTTGAGGCCCTTCTCGGTGGGCGAGACCGTGGTCGACGGGGCGGTCGTCGTCGTTGTCGTGGTGGTGCTGGACGGGCCGCCGGTTTCGCCTCCGCCGCAGGCGGTCAGCGCTCCCATCGAGATGACGGCGGCGACGCCGAGGCCCGCGGCGACGCGGCGGGTGAGTCGACTCTTCATGGTGCTGTCCTATCTGCGCTGCTGAGAAGCGCTCTGATCAGTTTGGAGTGAACCTTATCGTCCAGAACTGTCCCGAGTCAAGGCGTTCTGCGCTTCAGCGGTGGCACGGCCACCTACTGGAAATGTGCCGTTTACAAGGCGGTTTAGGGCGGTCTACGTTCGTCTCCGAGTCCCGGGCCCGACTCGACGGAGAATTGGGAAGCTACTTCGTCGTCCATGAACCGTTTCGGAAGCGGTGCTGGCATGACTACCGGAGCTTGACGACGACCTTGCCCTTGGCCGTGCGGTCCTCCAGTGACGCGATGGCGTCGCCCGCCCGTTCCAGGGGGTAGACGACGGGTTCGGGTGCGGAGACCGCTCCGGAGGCGAGCAGCGGCTCTAGCTCGGCCCACTGCTCGGCCAGGTACCCGGGGTGGGTCGCCGCCCACGCACCCCAGCCGACGCCGACGGCGTCGACGTTGTTCAGCAGCAGCCGGTTCACCTTGACCGTCGGGATCTCACCGCCGGTGAATCCCACCACCAGCAGCCGACCACCGGGGGCGAGCGACCGCAGGGAATCGGTGAACCGGTCGCCGCCGACGGGGTCGAGCACGATGTCGACGCCCCGCCCCTCGGTCAGCTCCTTGACCGCATCCTTGAAGCCGTCGGCGAGCACGACGTCGGTGGCGCCCGCGGCACGCGCGACGTCGGCCTTGTCCTCGGTGCTGACCACGGCGATCGCCTGCGAAGCGCCCCACGCCGAGGCGAGGCGCAGCGTCGACGTGCCGATGCCCCCCGCCGCGCCGTGCACCAGCACCGACTCGCCCGCCACCAGGCGCCCGCGGGTGCGCAGCGCACAGTGCACCGTCAGATCGTTGAAGAGCAGTCCGGCACCGGCCTCGAAGGACACCGCGTCGGGAAGCTTGAACACCCGATCGGCCGGTAGTGCAACGACTTCCGCCATCGCACCGGACAACATGGTCAGGGCGGCCACCCGGTCGCCTGCCGTCACGTGTGCGCCCGCCGGGGCGCTTCGCACAATGCCTGCGATCTCGGCACCGGGCACGTAGGGGAGCTCCGGCCTGTGCTGGTACAGCCCGCGGGTCTGCAGCGCGTCGGGGAACGCGACGCCCGCGGCGTGCACGTCGATGAGCACGGCGCCGGGATCCGTGGGTTCGTCGATCTCGACGAGCTCCGCGGCGGCCGGACCGTCGAGGCGGGGTATCTGTATGGCGCGCATCGTCACCATTTAACCTTCCCGGATGATCGACGCACGTGCTGCGGTCCTGCTGGCCGAGGGGGCCGACCCGCAGCTGGTCAACGTTCAGATCCGGCCGCCCGTCGAGGACGAGGCGCTGGTCCGCATCGACGCGGTGGGCATCTGCCACACCGACGTCAGCGTCGCCGCGAGGTGGCCGGCACGGAAGTCGCCGATGGTCTTCGGTCACGAGGGTGTCGGCACCGTCATCGAGACTGGTCCCACCGCCCGCGCCGACGTCGGAAGTCAGGTCGTGCTGACATTCGCCAGCTGTGGGCGGTGCGCCAGCTGCGCTGCGGGCGGGCCCGCCTACTGCGCCCGTTCGACGGACCTGAACCTGCGCGGCGACGGGGCTGATGAGGCAAGTGCGCTGCGCCTTGCCGGGCAGCCCGTCAGAGGTGCGTTCTTCGGCCAGTCCAGCTTCGCCACCCACGTGCTCACCCGCCCCGCCAACACCGTGGTGCTCACCGAACCGCTCGACCCGGCGCTCGCGGCGCCACTGGGCTGCAGCGTCCAGACGGGCGTCGGCACCGTGCTCAACGCAGTATCCGCGGGGACCGCCGACGCGCTGGTCGTGTTCGGCGCGGGCGCGGTCGGCCTTTCGGCGGTGATGGGCGCGAGGATTGCGGGCTGCCGTGCCGTCGTAGCCGTTGACCCCGTAGCCGAACGTCGTTCGCTGGCAGTGAAATTGGGTGCCACGGCGACGCTGGACCCGGCGACCGACGACATCGCGGGTCAGGTGGCCGATCTGACTGGCGGCGGGCCGACCGTCGCCGTGGACACCACCGCGTTGCCTTCCGTCATCGCCACGGCACTGGAGGTGCTGCGGTCGTGCGGAACACTGGCTCTCGTCGGGCTGGGTGCGCTCAACGCCGAACTTCCGGTCGGGCTGATCTTGGCCAAGGGTCTACGGGTCCGCGGCGTGGTCGAGGGGGACAGCGACCCGCACACCTTCATCCCGCGGCTCGCCGAGCTCTCGCGTCGGGGTGAGCTACCCCTGGATGAACTGGTGACACGATTCGCGCTCGAGGACTTCGGCGCCGCGTGGACCGCCGCCAAGACGGGCACCGCCGTCAAGGCGGTGGTCGTGATGCCGCACTGAACGTCGTGCTAGTTACAATTCTGCAGCCACCGGCAAAGGTGCCGCGGCGGATCGGAGCGACACGTGGCGACGAAGTCGAGGCGGCTGGCCGTGCTGGACGCGATGCCGAGAGGTCGCGCCGTCGACGTCCGCTCGGCGGACGGCACCAGGATCCACACCGAGGTCTTCGGCCCCGAGGACGGCTATCCGATCGTGCTGGCGCACGGCATCACCTGCGCGATCCGGGTGTGGGCCAACCAGATCACCGACCTGGCAGCCGACTACCGCGTCATCGCCTATGACCACCGGGGCCATGGGCGCAGTGGGGTTCCGCCGCGCCGTGGCAAGCAGAGCCACTACAGCCTGGACTTCCTGGCGGCAGACCTCGACGCCGTGTTGGACGCCACGCTTGCGCCGGGGGAGCGCGCCGTGATCGCAGGCCATTCGATGGGCGGCATCGCGATCACCTCTTGGGCCCAGCGGTACCCGCAGCGGGTTCGTCAGAACGCCGACGCCGTCGCGCTGATCAACACGACGACCGGTGATCTGCTGCGCAACGTCAAGTTCTTACCCGTCCCGCGCCCACTGGTGGGTAGCCGTGTCAGGGCCGCGGGCTCGCTGCTCAAGACCTTCGGCGCCGCGCCACTGGTGCCGGGCTCGGTCCTGCAGAGCCGCAAGTTCGTCGCCCAGCTTGCGGTGGGCCGCGACGCGGACCCGGCGATCGCCGACTTCGTCTTCGACCTGTTCGCCGAAACCCCACCCGCAGGCCGAGGTGGCTGGGCTCGCGTATTGGTCGATTCGCTTGGGCCGAAGCACATCTC
>NZ_JBOGDD010000222.1:0-1952 GCF_050701675.1 Mycobacterium sp.
TTCTGCGCCTCCTCTTTCGCGAAGTCCGCACCGCGTTCCACGTTGGAGGGAACGAGCTCCAACGCGATGGTGTTCAGGGCCAACGGACTGCTCCTCGTTACATCATGAAGTCACATCACTGCATTAACTGGCGGCACCTCGCGCGTTGCCGCGAATCGCAGGTCGCCGCGAGCACACCCTACCGATTCGTCCTGGGTGGGCATGCAGTGGCGGTGGG
Source organism: Mycobacterium sp. (assembly GCF_050701675.1). GTDB lineage: Bacteria > Actinomycetota > Actinomycetes > Mycobacteriales > Mycobacteriaceae > Mycobacterium. Next base: position 218 of record NZ_JBOGDD010000222.1, read on the forward strand.
CGAGGGACGCGTCGGGAAGCCCGCGCGCAAGGCGACCGTGTCCTCGTGACAGGCGGATCATCGACGAAACGGTACGGTACTGGACCGTACTACGGAAAAGGTCACTAATCTGGCGTCCGTGACTCGGAGTAGCGCTGACCGACCCGCGGTACCGTCGCCGTGCACTGCGCGCGAGACGGAGTTCCTCACCGTGACGCTCGAATTGCTGCAGCAGAACGGTTACGAACGATTGACGGTCGACGCCGTCGCGGCCGCCGCGAAGGCCAGCAAGGCCACCGTCTATCGACGCTGGCCCTCGAAGGCGGAACTGGTACTGGCCGCATTCACCGAGGGCATCCGCCAAGCGGAGGTCCCGCCCGACACCGGCAGCCTTCGCAGCGATCTCCTGGCGCTCGGCACGGTCATCTGTGAACAGGCGGCCAAGCACGCCAGCACGATCGGCGCCGTTCTCCCCGAGATGACGCGAAACCCCGCACTGAGCGACGCCATGCAGCACGAGTTCGTCGACCAGCGCAGGGCGGTCATCGCCGAAGTCCTGCGTCAAGCGGTCGAGCGCGGCGAGATCGACGCCACCGCGATCTCCGACGAACTGTGGGACGTGCTGCCCGGATACCTGGTCTTCCGGTACCTGATTCCTGGCCGACCACCCACCGACGCCACCGTTACCGCGCTGGTCGACCAGGTAATTCTGCCGAGTCTGACACGGACCTCGAATAGGGCGACCTAAGTAATGTTAGCCTCACCAAATGCGCCCATTCGGACCATCTGCACGCGCAAATCGCGCTCTGGCCCTCGTCTCGACCATCTTCGTCGGGATCGCCCTACTCACCGGTTGCGGTAGCTCCACGACCACTCCCGAAGCGGAGAGCACCAGTGCGAGCGGGGCGGGTGAGACCGTCACGATCAAGCACAAGTTCGGAGAGACCACGGTCCCGGCCAACCCCCAGCGGGTGGTCACCGCGGGTTGGACCGATCAGGACTTCGCGCTGGCGCTCGGCGTGGTGCCGGTCGGCAGCCGGGGTGGCTACTTCGACAACTACGACGACTTCCCGTGGGTGAAGCAGGAGACCGACGGCAAGGGCGTGCCCGCCATCGACGGAGACTCCATCAACTTCGAGGGCATCGCCGCGGCCAAGCCCGACCTCATCTTCGCCATCAACGAGACCATCGACCAGAAGACCTACGACCGGCTCTCGCAGATCGCCCCCACCGTCGTGCAGTCGGCTGACTACCCCGACGAGGAAACCCCTTGGAACGTCCAGCTTCTGACGACCGGGAAGGCGCTGGGACGCGAGGACCAGGCTCAGAAGTTGGTCGACCAGGTCAACGCCAAGATCGACGAGGCCAAGGCCGCACATCCGGAGTTCGCAGGGAAGAAACTGGTCTCGGACTTCACCTCGGAGGCCAACGCGCACTACGTGATCGGCAAGGGTGATCCCCGAAACGCACTGTTCGACAGTCTCGGGTTCGCTGCGCAGGACACCGTCGGCGACGTCTCCGAGGAGAAGCTGAGTCTGCTCGACGGAGACGTGTTGTTCGTCAACGGCCTCACCAAGGAGCAGATGGCCGACGTGCCCGCGTTCCAGAGGCTCAACGTCGTTCGCGAGGGCCGCACGCTGTATGCGGGTTCGGACTCCACCCTCAGTGGCGCACTGGCATTCAGTGGACCCAACGCGATGCTCTACGCGTTGAATCTCCTCGTGCCCCAGCTGAGCAACGCCCTGACGGGTAAGCC
>NZ_JBOGDD010000223.1:0-2530 GCF_050701675.1 Mycobacterium sp.
GAAGTAGACCGACACACCTTCCACGACCGCGCCGCCCCCATCAACCAGGCGGAACGGCAACCAGGGGTCGCCGGTCTGCTTCAACCTGCCGAGCATCGGCACCGACAACGTCGCCAACTCACGATCCTGCTCACCGTCGATATCCACGGGTCGAGACGCTAACCGAGAACTCGAAAAACCGGACGCTACCAGCGACTAAGTGTGTCGTAGTTCAGTAAATAGGTAATGGCCTGCCAGCCGGACGTATTCGGCAGTGCTAACGACCACGTTGGCGACGACGCCGCCTTTGAGACACGCCATCCGATCGGCCAGCACCCGGGCCGGGACACCACCGATCGCGCTGAAGGCCTCGGCGATCAACGCCACCGTCGTCGATGCGCGTTGATCGGTGGCGAACGCGACGAACCGCCACCGGGAGAACGCCAACACCGCGCAGAACAAGAACAACCCCGGTGCGGCCTGAGCCCAGGCGATCACCAGATACTCACCCGGTGACCACACCGCCGGACGACGCCCACGGTGATACTCGTTGCGCCACAACGTCTTCGCCTTCTTGACCAGGCGGCGGAAATTGCGTGCCGACCGTCATAGCCGGCGGCACGGGCGATCGGCAGCATCCGCTTGGCCGACATCCGGCCTTGCGACTTCTCGACGCGTTCGGCGACCAAGTCGGTCACCGCATCGTAGTTGTGGGCCGCTCAGCCCTCGGCGGTGCGGCATCGCCGGCTTCGAACTTCTCGACAACACGTTTGACGGTCGTGGGCGTGGTGCTGCAGAGCTCGGCGGCGCCTCGGTACGACCCGACTTGTTGATAGGCAGAAATGATGTCCATGCGGTCCTTCGCAGACTTCAATGGAACTCCCCGGTGGTGGTGGTGTCTGGTTGGCACCTTCACCGTCACCATCGGGGCCTGCAGTTCCTGATCGACACGACGAACACGGGGTGGGGACTTTTATCTGGCAACCAGCGGGGACCCCTACTTGGGGCGGCTCACGCGGAGTGCGCAAGGATGCTTTCCACAGTGTCGGCGATCGTGTCACCGACCGGTCTTGGTTGCCAGCCCAGGACCTCCTGAGCCTTGACACTGGTCGAGTCGAGATTCATTCCCAGTTGCGGTCTTAGGGCGCGCATTTGCGGGTTGACGGCGCCGAGGACACGCGCCAGGAACACCGCCATTTCACGGGTCGGCGCCTTCGCGGCGCGCTGCCCCAGTCGCTGACGGAGGATCCTCGAGACCTCGACCATACGGAGGCTCTCACCGTACGTGGCGATGAAACGTTCGCCGGCCGCCTTGGGATCAACCATGGCGCGTAGATGGAGGTCGGCGACGTCGCGCACGTCGACCCAGCCGGTCCCGAACGGCGGGCAAGCGGGCATGCTGCCGTCGAGCATGTGGCGGATCGTGCGCAGTGAGGGTGGATCGTCGTTGCCGAGCATCGGGCCGAGGACACCGGTTGGATGGACCGCCGCGAGTTCGAGTCCCCGACCTTGCGTTCGGACGAAGTCCCATGCCGCCCGCTCGGCGAGGGTCTTCGACTTCTGATACGGCGGGATGTCCGGTTCGACGTCGCTCCAGTCGCTTTCGGTGAACGGCGTGGACTGCGGCGCGTGTCCGTCGACGATCGCGCCGGAGGCACTGGTGAGGACGACGCGGCGAATGCCGCCGTCGCGGGCCGCGCGGAGGACACGCAGCACGCCGGCGCGCGCGGTCTCGATCATGTCGGCTTCGGCGAGGTCGTCGGTGCGCAGTGTCGGGGAGCCGACGTGGAGCACGTAGGTGCACCCCTCCACCGCCTCGGCCCAACCCGTATCGCGCTGCAGATCGGCCTGCACGACGGTGAATCGGTTATCGTCGAAAGACCCAGCGGCGGTACGCAACTGCTCGCGCAGGGCGTCGCCCTTTCGCAAGATTCCGCACGGTGGTGCGCACCTCATAACCAGCGTTCAGGGCGGCCAGGACGCACCACCGCCGATGAACCCGGATCTGCCCGTGACGAGCAGTCGCGTGGCGTTCATGAGAGGGCCATTCCAGGAATGCGCGCACGGATCGCGTCCAGTTCGGCTTCGTCCGAGACGCCCTGCCAGTCGTAGCGGGGCGTGTACGGCGCCACGAGCGCGGTGACCTCGTCATCGGTCAACGTCACGTCGAGGGAAGCGACGGCGTCGTCGATCTGCCGCGCCGAACTGGCGCCGACGAGCGGCGCGGTCACGACGTGCTGGCGATGCAACCAGGCCAACGCGATCGTCGCGCGGCTGACGCCGTGCGCGTCGGCGATCCGGCCGACCGCATCGATGATCGCGCGGTTCGACTCCTCCTCGGCCGAGTAGAGGGAGTCCGCGTACGCACCGTCGGTGGCCGAGCGGTTGGTGGCCTTCGCGTCGTCCCAGGCGCGGGCGAGACGGCCACGGGCCAGTGGACTCCAGACGATCGTGCCAACGCCCTCGTCGAGGGCCAGCGGGATCATCTCGCGCTCCTCTTCGCGTGCGAGCAGGTTGTAGTGGTCCTGCATCGTGACGAAGCGTGCCCATC
>NZ_JBOGDD010000224.1:0-3429 GCF_050701675.1 Mycobacterium sp.
CGTCACGTGCGTCGGGGTTTCGCGTTGGGAGGGGGCCAAGCCCGCGATCCGTTCGCGGCGAGAGCTGTCAGACACCCCATGGAGCCAGGGACTACGGACTCTCCAGGGTTCGCCGACGCACCCCGCGGGGTGAAGCTTGACGGGTGAGCCACTTGCCCGAGGACGAGCTTGTCGGATTGTCACCGGCATCGGTGATCGTCGACGAGAATGACGTCCTCGGCGGCGAAGGAGTGGCTCGGGCCATCAACACACTGGGAAAGGCTTTCGCACAATGAAGATCACAGTCATCGGGGCGACCGGTCAGGTCGGCTCCACAGTCGTCGAGTTGCTCAGGGCCGAGGGGCACGACGTCGTCGCGGCATCCCGTGGCACGGGCGCCGACGTCCTCACGGGCGAGGGGTTGGCCGAGGCCCTGGCCGGCGCGCAGGTCCTGGTCGACGTGGTCAACTCGCCGTCGTTCGAGGACGAGCCGGTGCTGAAGTTCTTCACCGCATCGGCGGCCAACCTCACCGCCGCGGCAGGGGCGGCCGGCGTCGGCCACTACGTCGCCCTCTCGATCGTCGGCGTGGATGGCCTGCCCGACAGTGGCTACATGCGCGCGAAGGTGGCGCAGGAGAGGACGATCACCGACTCGGGACTGCCCTACACGATCGTGCGCGCCACCCAGTTCCAGGAGTTCGCCGAGGCCATCACCGGATCGCTGGTCGTCGGCGACGAGGTCAGGGCGCCGGACGCCTTGATCCAACCGATCGCCGCCGACGACGTCGCTGCCGAGGTGGCTCGTGCCGCCGTCGCCGCCCCCGTCAACGGCGTCATCGACGTCGGTGGCCCGCAGAAGATCTCGTTCGCCGACATGGCCCGCGCGGTGCTCGCCAAGCAGGGTGACGACAAGCTCGTCGTCGTCGATCCGGATGCCACGTACTTCGGGACGGCGGTGGCGCAGACCAGCCTCGTCACCGGAGAGGGCGCCACCCTGGCCCCCACCCGCTTCGCCGACTGGCTCGCGGTTCGATGATCGCCGAGTCCGATGGCTGAGCTCGACGAGGTCGTCCGGAGGCGTCACTCGACGCGGATGTTCCTGCCGGACAAAGCCGTTCCAGACGATCTGCTGCGCGAGGCGCTGACCATGGCCATGCGGGCGCCGTCCAACTCGAACGTTCAGCCGTGGCGGCTGTTCCTCGCCTCGGGAAGACGACGCGACCGTCTGGTCGAGGCGCTGTCGGCCGAAGTGCGGGCCCATCGGCCCGTGGCGATGGGGTTGCCCGAGTCGTTCGCGCACCTGCGCCGCGAACTCGGTGCCCTCGTGTACGGGTCGATGGGCGTGGCGCGCGACGACGCCGAGGGACGCTGGCAAGCTCAGCTCCGCAACTGGACGTTCTTCGGTACGCCGGTGGCGGGCATCGTGTGCATGCACCGCGACCTCGGCGTGGTTGACGGTCTTGGCGTCGGCATGTTCCTGCAGACGCTGCTGCTGGCCCTGACCGAACGGGGCCTTGACAGCTGTGTCCAAGTGTCCATCGCGCTGTATCCCGAGGTGGTTCGCCGGCAACTGGACATCCCTGACGACCTTCGGGTGCTGTGTGGTCTGGCGATCGGCTACGGCGACCCGTCGTTCCCCGCCAACGACCTCCGGATACCGCGCAACCCCGTGGATGCCAACGTGGTGTTCCTGGACTGATCGCGCCCGACGTAGGGTTGCGCCGTGGACGTGCTTCTCGGAATCGACATGGGCACCGGGAGCACCAAGGGCGTACTCGTGGACGCCGCGGGCGTGGTGCTGGCGTCCCAGACGATTCCGCATGCGATGAGCCTGCCCCGACCCGGTTGGGCGGAGGTCGACGCCCAGTCGACGTGGTGGGGCGAGGTGTGCGAGATCAGTCGCCGCCTGACCGCGGAGATACCGCTCGGCTCCAACCTCGCCGCGGTGTGCGTGAGCGGGGTGGGGCCGTGCCTGGTGCTCTGCGACGACGCGCTGACGCCGCTGCGGCCGGCCATCCTCTACGGGATCGACACCAGGGCTACGGCCGAAATCCAGTTGCTGACTGATGAATTCGGCGCTGACGCGATCCTCGAACGGGCCGGTACGTTGCTGTCGAGTCAAGCCGTCGGACCCAAGCTGGAATGGGTGCGAAGGCACGAGCCCGACGTGTTCGGGCGCGCCACCGGGTGGTACGGGTCGAACTCCTACATCGCCGCCAAGCTCACCGGGGAGTACGTGCTGGACCACCACACCGCGAGTCAGTGCGATCCGCTGTACGCGACCAGTGAATTCGACTGGAACGTCGAATGGGCGGAGCGAATCTGCGGGCATCTGCCGTTGCCGCGGCTGGTCTGGCCCAACGAGGTCGTCGGCACCGTCCACGCCGAGGCCGCGGCCGCCACCGGCATCCCTGCGGGCACACCTCTGGTGGCGGGCGCGGTCGACGCCTACTCCGAGGCGTTCTCGGTGGGAGTCCGCAACCCCGGTGACCAGATGCTGATGTACGGCTCGACGATGTTCCTGGTCCAGGTCATCGACGGGTATCACAGCGACCCGGCCCTGTGGACGACGGCGGGCATCGAACGGGGAACGCTGGCGCTGGCGGCGGGTACCTCGACCGCGGGCAGCATGATCGGTTGGCTGCAGACCGTCACCGGCGGTGCGCCGTTCGACGTCCTGATGGCCGAGGCGTCGGCGGTTCCCGCGGGCAGTGAGGGCCTGATCGCGCTGCCCTACCTGGCGGGGGAGCGGACCCCGGTGTTCGACCCGCAAGCCAGGGGGCTGTTCGCCGGGCTCACGCTGCGGCACGGCCGCGGACACCTGTTCCGCGCGGCGTACGAGGGCATCGGCTTCGGCATCAGACAGATCCTGGAGAAGTTCGACGACGCGCACACCGGCAAGCGCACCGTCGCGGTCGGCGGCGGGCTGCGCAGCCCGGTCTGGGCGCAGGCGGTCAGTGACATCACCGGCCGCACGCAACTGGTTCCCGAGCAGGCGATCGGGGCCAGCTACGGTGACGCCCTGATGGCGGCCATCGGTGTGGAACTGGTTGCGCCGGAGACGGATTGGGCCAGAATCGCCCACGAGATCACGCCCGACCCCGCCAATCGTGCGCTCTACGACGAGCTGTACGGCGTATGGCGCGAGCTGTATCCGGCGACCAAGAGCCTGGTGCACGAGCTCGACGAGCTCGGGGAGCGGCGACCACCCGTCGCCTGAGCGGTGCTGCGCCCGAGACGTGTCGGACCCTTCTGCTTTGATGTTGGTATGCGTTCGACCGCACCAGCTTTGGCCCTTGAGGTGACCCCGGCTGAGCGTGCCGATGTGCTGTTCGGGGAGTTGGCGGAGTTGTCCGGTCAGCGCAACGCGATCGACGGCCGCATCGTGGGCATCGTCGCCGAACTGGACCGCGACGACCTGTGCGGTTCCACCGGCGCACGCTCGATCGC
>NZ_JBOGDD010000225.1:0-1766 GCF_050701675.1 Mycobacterium sp.
GCGCGGGATACTGCTGGCGCTGGAACCGATGCCCTTGACCAACGTCGTGACGATCGCTCAGGGCCGAGATCTCGTCGAGGCAGCCAGCCATCCCGCCGTCGGACTCTGCGTCGACGTATGGCACGTCGAGCGCGGCCGCTCGCCCTTGGCCGACGTGCGCAACCTACCGGTCGAGCGCATCGTGGCGGTCGAGATCGACGACGCGCCCGCCGAGCGGGTGGGCTCGTTCTTCGAGGACACCATCTTCAACCGCCGCTTGCCAGGGGAGGGGGACTTCGACGTCGCCGGATTCGTCGATGCCATCCGAGCCACCGGATTCGACGGCCCGTGGGGCGTGGAGATCCTCTCCGAGGTACAGCGGCGGCTTCCGGTGAACGAGGCCGTCGACGCCGCCTTCGGCGCCGCCAAGGTCGCCCTGGGCGAGGCCGATCCCGCGGCTCCGCTCAAGGCCGTCCCCACCGTAGCGACGCATCGATGACCGGCCGCCGCGCAGTAGTCCTCGGGGCCGAGGGCATCATCGGAACGTACGTCCGTCACGCCCTACTCGAGGACGGATGGGAGGTCGCGGGGGTAGCTCGCCGTGCCACCACGGTCGATCATCCGCGCTATACCCACATCCGGGCCGACCTGCTGCAGCCAGAGTCGTTGCGCGAGGGACTCGGCGCCTTCCCCGAGGCGACGCACCTCTATCACGCAGCGTTCGTGCTGGCCGAGTCTCGGGCCGCAGAGGTGGCACCCAACCTAGCCATGCTGGTCAACGGAGTGTCGGCAGTCGAAGCGACGTCGACGGCCCTCGAACACGTCTGCCTGTTCGAGGGCGGCAAGTGGTACGGATGCAACACGGGTCCCTTCAAAACCCCTGCCTACGAAGACGATCCGCGAGTGATGTCGCCGATGTTCTATTACGACCAGGAGGACTACCTACGACGTCGGCGCAGGGAGGGGGCCAGCTGGCATTGGTCCGCGCTGCGCCCGGAGGGGGTGGGCGGCATCGCACTGGGCACTCCCCAGAACCTGTTGATGGTCCTGGTGTTGTACGCGGTGATCTGTCGTGAGTTGAACATTCCCTTGCGGTTCCCCGGCAGCCCCGAATGTCGCGATGCGCTGTACGAGATGACCGACGCGCGCCTACTGGCCCGCTCGGCCCTGCACACCTCGACCACCGAGACATGCTTCGACGAGGCGTTCAACGTCACCAACGGTGATTCCTTCCGTTGGCGCGACATGTTTCCCTATGTGGCGTCGCTGCTCGGCATGGACTACGCCGGGACACAGACACTCAACCTCGGCGAAGCCATGGCCGACAAGGACGCGTTGTGGGACGCCACGGTGAAGCGCTACGGCCTCGCCAAGCACCGGCTCGAGGAACTTGCGGCCTGGCAAATCGGGGACAACCTCTTCAACTGGGGGTGGGACAACGTGCGCAGCACCATCAAGTTGCGCAAGACCGGCTTCGAGGACTGCATCGACTCGCGTGACATGGTTCGCGACGTCATCCAGGAGATGGTCGACCTGCGGCTCATCCCGCCGGCAGCAGGAGTGCAGGCACCGATCCGGGCGGTGGGATGACGCGCCGAAACGTGATGTGGAACGGCACGTGCGCACACCTGCCCTTCGCCGAGCAGCTCGAAGCGACGCGCCTGGCGGGCTGTGAGTTGCTGACGATCACACCGCTGACGTACTCGTGCCTCGTCGAACAGGGACTAGGTGCCAAGGAAATCCGTGCCGCAGCCGACGACGCCGGAGTGCGCGTGAGTCATCTGGAC
>NZ_JBOGDD010000226.1:0-1633 GCF_050701675.1 Mycobacterium sp.
TTCTCCGCGGTGGAGACGAAATAGGCGCGAGCTTGGTCGCTGAGCGTGTGGCTGAAGCCGCCGACCTCGCCGATCGCATCGTCGCAGTCGGCGAACAAGTCGGGGCGGCTGCGTGTTACGTGACCAGCGCCCAGCTCACCGCCGGCCTCCTCGTCGGCGAAGAAGGCGACGACGACGTCGCGCCGCGGTGCGCGGCCTTGGTGAGCCAGGCGGCTCAACGCGCTCAGCGTCATGGCTACCATCCCCTTCATGTCGACTGCGCCACGGCCCCACACGTATCCGTCGTGCAGTTCACCGCCGAAGGGGTCCCGGGTCCAGTCGTCGGCGATGGCGGGGACGACGTCGAGGTGAGCGTGAATCAGCAACGCCGGCAGGCTCGAGTCGAGTCCGCGGACCCGGCCGACGAGACTGCATCGGCCGGGTTCGGGTTCGAACCATTGCACGGGCACGCCGGCACTGGCGAGCGCGTCGGCGACCAGTTCGGCGGCCGGCTTCTCGGGGCCTCCGGGGTTGGAGGTGTCGATCCGTATCAGCGCTTGGGTGAGTTCGGTGACATCTAGTGGCGCTGATGGCTTCGCGGCGGCACCGCTCATGGGGCGGCGGGGAAGTCGCCGCTTCCGACGACTGCGATCGCTTCCACTTCGATGAGGAAGCCGTCGTACATCAGCCCGGCGACCCGTACCGCGGTCCCTGCCGGCCCGGGGTTGGGCAGGTACTCCAGTCTGATCCTGGTCATCTTCTCCCAGAATTCCTTGACGGCGTCTTCGGTTTCGTTGCAGCAGTAGTAGGTGTTGAGTTTGACGACGTCGCGCCAGGTGGCTCCGCCTTCCTCCAAGACTCGGGTGACGGCTTCGAACACGTTGCGGGTCTGGGCTTCGATGTCGCCTTCTCCGATCACGTTGCCGTGTTCGTCAGCGGAGAGCTGGCCGCCGACGAAGACGAGTTGGCCTACGCGCCAACCTTGGGAGAAGGGTGTGGGGACGTGCCAGTCCCAGGACCCCTCGGGCATGAGTCGCCGGCGGGTCATGGGAGCGAGGGTGTCGTCGACGGAGGTCATGAGCGTTCTCCTTTGAATTCGGGGCGCGGTCAGTTGTTGAAGACGGCGACTGCGCGGATCGGGGACCCGGTGCCGTTGCGGATGAACAGGGGTAGCCCGAAGTAGAGGAACCGTTGACCGACCACCTTGTCGAGGTTGGCCAGGCCCTCGGTGTTGACGATGCCGTACTCGCCGCACACGTTGTGTCCGGAGAAGTCACTGTCGTCGGCATGGTCGATGGCGACGTTGTCGACGCCGATGTTGATGACACCCTTTTGCGCGAGCCATAGGGCGGCGTCGCGATTGAGGCCGGTGTGCTTCTCGGTGTAGGCCAGGTCGGGATAGGTGGCGTCGCCGTAACCGGTGTAGAGAATGACGGTGTCGCCCTTGCGGATCTCTTGTCCGCTGGCATCGAGAGCGGCCTGTAGATCCTCTGGGGTGATGTATCTCGGGTATTGCACCGCCCGTAAATCCAGGCAGATCGCTTCGCCGTAGTAGTACTCCAGCGGGGACTTGTCGATGGTGGGCCCGTGGGGGTCGTATTCGAAGACGGCGTCGGTGTGGGTGCCGGCGTGTTCGCTGATAAGCAGGTTGTGT
>NZ_JBOGDD010000227.1:0-1976 GCF_050701675.1 Mycobacterium sp.
GGTCTACGACGACCCCGATGAGATCATCATCGACCGCGAGAACAACCGGCACCTGGCCTTCGGCGGCGGCATCCACCGCTGCCTGGGCTCCAACCTCGGGCGCCGCGAACTCATCGTCGCCCTCGAAGAATTTCTGGCCACGGTGCCGGAATTCTCGCTGGCCAATTCCAACGAGCAGTGGCACGGCGTCGGCCCGCTCACCCTCAAGATCGGACGGTGACCCCCATGTTCCACGTATCCGTCGACACCGACCGCTGTCAGGGCCACGCCCGCTGCCTGGCCTTCGCGCCGGACGTGTTCGACTTCGACGACGAAGGATATGCCTTCGTTCCCGGCGACCAGGCCGACCGCGAGGAGCTGGGCGAGGACGTGAAACTAGCCGTGGCCAACTGCCCGGAACGCGCCATCATCGTCAGCGAGGTGTCGCACGCCAGTTCGTGATCGCCGGACTCGCGATACGGTGATGATCATCGACGAGGCGCGACCGGGGGAGGGTGTCATGAACCCGACCCGCTCCGCTCCGCGGCAATCCGGCGACGATCACCTGGAGCTGATGACGCAGCGATTGATCGCCGCCGAGCGACGCGCCCAGACGCTTGCCGAACTCAACAGGTTGCTCGCTCAGGGCCGCGACCCCTTGCCGTTCGCCCAACGCGCCGTCGACCTAGTGATGCGAGCAACGGGCGCGGCCGGTACCTACGTCTACCTGTGGGACGCGCAAATTGAGCGGTTGATCTTGCGCGTGGCCACGACCGGCAGTCAGGCCGCGCACGTTGATGAGATCGCACTGCGACTCGGGGAGGGCATCACCGGCTGGTCGGCCCTGATGGGTCAAACCGTGGTCATCCACGACGACCTCCGCGCCGATCCGCGCTTCGCGCCGTTCGCCGTTCTCGACGAGGAACGCTTCCGGTCGATGGTGGCGGTGCCCATCGTGGTCTCCGGCGGTGACCTGCTCGGCGTCTTCAGCCTGTGGTCGACCCAGCCGTCGGCCTTCCAGGCCCACGACGTCGATCTGGCGACCGAGGTCGGCGGCCTGCTCGCCAGCGGCCTGCTCCAGGCCCGGACCGTGGAGGACCTCCGCCGCCAGTCTGCGGCGGCACGGTTTCTGTCGACCGTGCCCCCCGATGCCACCAGCTCCCTACAGCGCTGCCTCGACGTCCTCTCGGCGTCGATCCGCGAGCAGGTCGATGCCACACTGTGCACCATCGAACTGGCCGACCGAGCCAGCGCCGAGGCGCCGGCACGCCCGGGAGTGGCCATGCAGCCCGGCGTGGATGCAGGTCTGACGGTCGCCGCGCGGGCCGTGCGCACCCGCGCGGACCTTGCCGACCTGGTGGGGCGTCTGCGACCCGGTCACGACAAGTTCTCCACGTCGTTCGGTCAACTCTTTCCGCTCGGCGCCATCACCTGTTACCGCGGGCGGCCGTTCTCCGACACCGACGTCAACATCATCGAGGCGCTCAGCGCGCAAACCGCGGCGCTGGTGGCGTCCCTGGGCAATGCGTCGATGGCCACCCCACTTGCGGGTCGGCTCACCAACGCCGCCAACGACCGCGACGCCGAACGACTGCTCCACGACTTGGGCTGGCGCCGCGCGTTGACCCACACCGTCGTCGTGCGCATCCGATCCGCGCACTACGGGTCACCGGGAAGCTACGACCGAATGGTGGCCTCGCTGGAGGAGGCATGCCGCTGCTTCGACGACGTCGTGGTGGCGCCCTCGGCGCCGACGGTGTCGATCCTGATCGGCCATCAGCCCGAGCAGTGGAAGAAGTTCGAGAATGCTCTACGCACCGTGTGTCGCTCACTGCGTACCGACACCGGCGTGGTCATCACCGCAGGAATCGGTTCGCCCGTTGGCGAGGCGGCGCAGATCGCCGCCGCCCTCGATGACGCCGAAACCGCGTCGCTGTGGGCCGATCTGCTCGGCGAACCCGTCGTTCACCACCAGGACGTGGCGCACCTGCGGATGC
>NZ_JBOGDD010000228.1:0-12177 GCF_050701675.1 Mycobacterium sp.
GTCCGCCCTCACGGGATCACGGAGTGAGTGGCGCGACCTGGCCGCTGGTCAGCTTCCGGTAGGCGTACACCAGGAACAGTTCCGCGACTGGCACGGCGACGATCGCGCCGATACCGCAGACCACTGCACCGACGACCACGATGACGCCGATGATCAGCCAGACAAGGAGCACCTGCCCGAAGTTCGCCTTCGCCAGCGCGAAACTCGCCTTGATCGCATCCACCGGCGCCTCGTTGCGGTCGACGATCATCACCGTCGTGAAGAGCGTGAACAACGAGATCACCAAGCTGAAGATGAAGCAGAAACTGAGGATCGATGACACGAGGCCGATGAGCAAGCTGGCCAGCAAGACACTGCCGACGTTGCGGGGCTTGAAGAAAGACCCGATCGTCACGGGTTGGCCGTTGGCTATGTCCAACAGTCCGGCGTAGTACGCCGACGAGATCGCCCCCACCACAACGAATGTCACCACACTGCCCAGGAAGATGGCGACATAGCTGGCGGAACCAAATCCGGAAGACACCGCATAGCTGAAGCCGTAGTCACCCGAGTCGTAGGAGCTGACAGACTCAGGCGCCAGAACATTGGCGAGTATGCCGACGACAACGATCACCGCGACAACGATCAGCCCATAGACCAGCGTCGCGACGATGAGCGGTACGGCGTTCTTGCTGAACTTGTTCCATGCCCACGAGAATGCCTCGCCGATGTCCACCTGTTGACCGCCCCCATGGGACCCGGGGGGTTGCCCGTAGCCACCTTGCGGTGGATAGCCTCCCTGCGGGCTGCCGTAGCCCGGCTGCGGCGGAGGTGGGTAGCCGCCCTGCGGCGGCGGATAGCCAGCTGGCGGGGGCGGCGGGTAACCACCCTGCGGCGGAGGCGGATAGCCTCCCTGCGGCCCGCCGTAGCCCGGCTGCGGCGGAGGCGGGTAGCCGGCTGGCGGGGGCGGTGGGTAGCCACCTTGCGGGGGCGGCGGATAGCCGCCCTGCGGAGGCGGCGGCGGCGGGTAACCATCCTGCGGAGGAGGCGGATAGCCGCCGTCAGATGGCGGCGGGGGCGGGTTGGTCATGTTCGACACACCTTTCGGCTGAATTCGGACCGGGCCCGCTGATCGCGATCCCGTTGATGGCTATACATATAACGCGGTGAACGGGGCTATCGGCAGATTGCGAACGACGAACCACGCGGACACCAGGACCAGTGCCACGACGGCGGCCCACCGTTGGTGTTGCCAACTGACGATCCTTCGGTTGACCATGCGCCCGTACGTCCAAGCTCCGAAAGCCCAGAGCAGGAACAACACCGACACCAGCCCGAGGGCGTTGAAGCGGGCTGCGCCGAGAATGTCCCCGTGCAGAAGGCAGAAGATCATTCGGAGGCTTCCGCAACCCGGGCAGTCGATCCCCAACAACGCCTTGGTTGGACACACCGGCAGCGGTCCGCCCGTCGACATCGGATCGCCCAACCAGACTGCGCCGCACACCAACCCGGCTGCCACCGCTACGCCGAGCGGGGCGCCGAGTGGTGTGAGCGCCGCCGATCGGCGCGTATCCAACATCGACTCGTGGGATTACGAAGAGAACGCGCTGGCGCCGACGACCAACGAGAAGATCAGGTAGACGACGCCGACTACGACACCCGCGATGACCCCCCAGATGGCGAACTTCTTGGCGTCGTCCGCCGCCTGCTGAGCCTCGGCATAGCGACCCTGCCCCCACAGCCCGGAAACCTGCGCGGCCTTGATGATCGACACGATGCCCAGCGGAAGACAGCAGAGCACGGTGACCAGGATTCCCCACACCAGGTTGTTGTCGGGCTGGTTGGTGGGCGGGCCGCCGTAACCGCCGTAGCCGCCTGGCCCACCCGGTCCGGGAGGGGGCGGCGGGGGGTAGTTGCCTGGAGGCGGCGGGGGGTAGTTGCCAGGAGGTGGTGGCGGCGGATACTCGGTCATGGACGCCTTTCGGTCATCATTAGCTGAGTCTGAGCGGTGTTACCCTACCTGAGAATTGGCTCGTGAAGACGGCCATAAAGCGAACTTCGCCATCCGGATCGACGCCCGCCGAAGAGCGGAATGATTGCCCTTGCTAAGGGGTTTCGGGCGCCGACCCGTCGGCACCCCGACCTACAGCACTCCTACCGGCGGATATTTCCGTCGGACAAGAAGCCGAGCAAGTCGTGGCGGGTAAGCACGCCAACGGGTTTACCCTCCTCGACCACCATCACGGCGTCGATTTCACGCAGTGTCTTCGCCGCCGTGCTGACGAGTTCACCGGCTCCAATGAGCGGCAGAGCGGGACTCATGTGTTGCGAAACGGCGTCTGCGAGCTTTGCTCGGCCCTCGAATACTGCCGAAAGAAGCTCACGCTCCGAAACACTTCCAGCCACCTCACCGGCCATCACCGGGGGCTCCGCGCCGACCACCGGCATCTGCGAGACGCCGTACTCGCGCAGGATTCCGATGGCGTCGCGAACGGTCTCCGACGGGTGGGTGTGCACCAGGTCCGGCAGCGCACCGGACTTTCTCCGCAACACGTCGCCGACCGTCGACTGTTCGATCGAACCGTCGAGCCGGTCGCGCAGGAAGCCGTAGGACGACATCCAGGCATCGCTGAAAACCTTTGAGAGATAGCCTCTCCCACCGTCGGGCAGCAGGACCACGACGACGGCGTCCGGTCCGGCCTGCTCGGCGACGCGAATGGCGGCCACCACCGCCATCCCGCACGAACCGCCGACCAGCAGCGCCTCCTCGCGGGCCAGGCGCCGAGTCATCTCGAATGAGTCGGCATCGGACACCGCGATGATGCCGTCGGTGACGGTCGGGTCATAGGCCGACGGCCAGAAATCCTCCCCGACACCCTCGACGAGGTACGGCCTGCCCGTACCACCCGAATACACCGACCCCTCCGGATCCGCGCCGATGATCTTTACCGCTCCGCCGGACACCTCCTTGAGGTAGCGCCCCGCGCCGGTGATCGTGCCGCCGGTGCCCACTCCGGCGACGAAGTGCGTGACCTTGCCGTCGGTGTCGGCCCAGATCTCCGGACCCGTCGTCTCGTAGTGACTCGCAGGGCCGTTCGGGTTGGAGTACTGGTCGGGCTTCCAGGCGCCGTCGATCTCCTTCACCAACCGGTCGGACACGCTGTAGTAGCTGTCGGGATGATCGGGCGGCACCGCAGTCGGGGACACTACGACGTCGGCACCGTAGGCGCGCAGCACGTTTCGCTTGTCCTCGCTGACCTTGTCCGGGCATACGAAGATGCACTTGTACCCGCGCTGCTGCGCCACCAGCGCAAGGCCGACACCCGTGTTCCCCGACGTGGGTTCGACGATCGTGCCGCCCGGCTTCAGCTCGCCGCTGGCCTCGGCGGCGTCGATCATCTTGATCGCGATGCGGTCCTTCGAGCTGCCACCGGGGTTGAGGTATTCGATCTTGGCCGCCACCAGGCCTGAACCGTCGGGCACGACGGAGTTCAACCGAACGAGAGGCGTGTTGCCTATGAGCTCACTGACATGACCTGCGATTCGCATGCATACATCGTGTCAGGCGCACGTACGGGTTACCAGGTGGCCTCTCGGATGTAGTCGCCGATCTGCTTCAGCGACCTCGTCGCCTCCTTGACGGTGGGCGCCGCAAGCTGGAAGACGTGCATCTGACCGGGCCACACCCGGATTTCCACGGGCACGCCGGCCGCGGCGAGCATGTGCGCGGCCTTTCGCGCGTCGTTGAGCAGAACCTCGGATCCGGATACGTGAATGAGGGTGCGTGGCAGCCCCGGCTCGATGTGGTCGAGCGGCTCGAACACCTGCTCGGGTTCGCCGTCGACGACGTGGCGCTTGGCTGCGGCCTCGATCAGCTCGACAAGGGCCTCGAACGCCCTCGGCGGGAACATGGCGTCGGATTCGATGTTGGGGTGCTGGGCTCGCCCCTCGTTGTCGATCTCGAACAGCGGCGACATGGTGACCACGGCCGCGGGCAG
Organism: Mycobacterium sp.; assembly: GCF_050701675.1. GTDB lineage: Bacteria > Actinomycetota > Actinomycetes > Mycobacteriales > Mycobacteriaceae > Mycobacterium. Next base: position 3,978 of record NZ_JBOGDD010000228.1, read on the forward strand.
CTCGCCATCGAACTGCAGCCGCTCGGCCAGCGCCAGTGAGAGGTAACCGCCTGCCGAGTCGCCGGCGAGCACGATCTGCTCCGGCTCGTATCCCTTGAGCCGCAACCACTGGTAGGCGTCATAACAGTCATCGATCGCCTGCCCGATCGAATGCTTGGGAATCATCCGGTAGTTGACGACCAGTGCCGGACTGTCGGCGAACCGCGACAACGCAGTCACCAGCCGGCCATGCGAGTTGGCGCCGCAGGTCAGAAAGGCCCCACCGTGCAGATAGAGGATGACGCTGCGCTTCCCGTCGGCAGGCAGGACGCCTGCCGCCCTGACCAGCTGCGCCGTGCAGTTCGGGAGGGCGATGGTGGCGCGGACCGTCCCTGGCGCGGGGCGCATGACTCGTGACACGAAATCGACCAGCCCGAACGGCCACGGCATCCGCGGAACGTGGGCGCCGACGCCAAGTGTTGGCTTGATCGTCATCATCGCGGCCAGAGCAAACAACCGGCCGGCGATGCTGGGGCCGTCCTCGACCACTTCGACGGGGGCCCCGTCACTGACCGGAAATCTGCGTACTTTACGTGCTCTAGCAGCACTTATGCTAGAGCCGGCAGACCTCGATACCTTACTCGGTGCGGTCATCGCCACCACTTCCTACGCCGTTGTAGTACCCGGTTAACGGCTAAGCTCAGCCAACTGGGTAACTTAGCTTGACACCTTACTGAAGGTTCAACAATCCGAGAATCCAAACTCGTACCGGACTTGATACCGCAATGTGACCGCTGGAGGTTCCCCGCCACGCGGAGACCCGCGAGATCCGCCCTTAAACTGATCGCGTGGTCATTCGTGCGCCGCGTCGATCGACTATTGCCTTGGCGGCAGCCGCCACGGTCGCGTCGACCGGTTCGGCATATGTCGGGGCCAGGAATCTGCTGCACGTCCAGGCCGACCAGGCCCGCCAGGTCATCCCAAAGTCATGGGACGTCCCCCCACGCGCCGACGGCGTCTACGTGCCCGGTGGCGGAGCATGTGAGAAATGGCATCGCGGCGTGCCGTTCGACCTCCATCTGATGATCTTCGGTGACTCGACCGCCACCGGCTACGGCTGCACCGTCGCCGACGAGGTGCCTGGGGTGCTGATCGCGCGCGGGCTCGCCGAACAGTCGGGCAAACGCATCCGATTGAGCACCAAGGCGATCGTCGGCGCTACCTCGAAGGGCCTCTCCGGCCAGATCGACGCGATGTACGTCGCAGGACCTCCGCCCGACGCCGCCGTCGTCATGATCGGCGCCAATGACGTGACGGCGGTCAACGGCATCGGGCCGTCGGCGCGCCGTCTTGGCGCAGCCGTTCGTCGGCTGCGGGGCAGCGGCACCGTCGTCGTGGTGGGAACCTGCCCCGACTTCGGCATCATCACCGCGATCCCGCAGCCACTTCGCCTGGTAGCCCGCACGATCGGGCTGCGTCTGGCACGCGCGCAGACTGCGGCCGTCCGCGCCGCCGGTGGCGTTCCCGTGCCGTTCTCGAACCTGCTTTCCCCTGAATTCCAGAGGGCACCCGAGGTGCTGTTCTCCCCCGACATGTTCCATCCGTCCGCGGCTGGGTACGCGCTGGCCGCCAAGCAGCTATTGCCCGCGCTGTGCACGGCACTGGGCGAATGGACGGCCGATTCCGACGTCGAGCCCGCGTTGCGGTCGCGGACGGGCACCGAGACCGTTTCGGCACGTCTCGGCGGGATCACGCGGCTGTGGCGCCGCACGACGGGTGTACCCGCGCCGATCGTCGCCTCGGTCACGGGCTAGGTTCGCTACAAGCTTTCACCGCTGCCAGAAGCCACGAGAAGCCATTGATCTAGGAGGCCGTCATGCCCGAAGCCGTCATCGTCGCAACCGCCCGCTCGCCAATCGGGCGCGCGGTCAAGGGATCTCTTGCCACCATTCGTCCGGACGACTTGGCCGCCCAGATGGTGCGCGCCGTTCTGGACAAGGTGCCGTCACTCGATCCGCGAGACATCGACGACCTGATGATGGGCTGCGCGCAGCCCGCAGGTGAGGCCGGATACAACATCGCGCGCGCCGTGGCCGTCGAACTCGGCTACGACTTCTTGCCCGGCACGACGGTGAACCGCTACTGCTCGTCGTCGCTGCAGACCACGCGCATGGCGTTCCACGCGATCAAGGCCGGCGAAGGCGACGTGTTCATCTCGGCGGGTGTCGAGACGGTGTCGCGGTTCGGCGTCGGCGCTGCCGATGGCGCACCCAACAGCAAGAACGCACTGTTCGCGGAGGCGCAGGAGCGCACCGTGGCCCAGAGCGCAGGCGCCGACGAGTGGCACGACCCCCGGGCCGACGGCAACATCCCCGACGTCTACATCGCGATGGGCCAGACCGCCGAGAACGTCGCGCTGTTCACCGGCATCAGCCGTGAGGACCAGGACCACTGGGGCGTGCGCAGCCAGAACCGCGCCGAGGAGGCCATCAACAGCGGCTTCTTCGCGCGCGAGATCGTTCCGGTGACGTTGCCGGATGGAACCACCGTCTCGACGGATGACGGCCCTCGGGCCGGGACCACCTACGAGAAGATCAGCCAGCTCAAGCCGGTGTTCCGTCCGAACGGCACCATCACGGCGGGTAACGCGTGTCCGCTGAACGACGGTGCGGCGGCCGTGGTCATCATGAGCGACACCAAGGCCAAGGAACTCGGCCTCACCCCGCTGGCGCGCATCGTGTCCACGGGAGTGAGCGGGCTGTCGCCGGAGGTCATGGGCCTGGGTCCCATCGAGGCGATCAAGAAGGCGCTTGGCAAGGCTGGCAAGCAGATCTCCGACATCGACCTGGTCGAGATCAACGAGGCGTTCGCCGTGCAGGTGATCGGTTCGGCGCGCGAGCTCGGCATCGACGAGGACCGGCTGAACGTGTCCGGCGGGGCAATCGCCCTTGGCCATCCGTTCGGCATGACGGGCGCCCGGATCACGGCCACGCTGCTGAACAACCTCAAGACGCAGGACAAGACGTTTGGCATCGAGTCGATGTGCGTCGGCGGCGGCCAGGGTATGGCGATGGTCGTGGAGCGGCTCAGCTAGCTTCTCATCCGTTGAGATAGCGCTGGCAGTCCGATCCCACGCAAATTCTGACTGTCAGCGCTATGTCAATGCCCATGCCCGCTCTACGCGGCGCAGAACGTCGGTTTCGCGTTCGCCTGCGGTCACCCGAATGTGCTTCCACCGAAGGTGGGCAACGTATTCCGAGCGGATGATGTCCTTGCGCCAGCGAGGCTTTTCCCGATGGTCGTCACCGTCGTACTCCACGGCGATGAGCTCGTCCTCCCATCCCATGTCGAGCCGGTAGATGGGAAAGCCGTCGGGCCCGAGGAGCGGAATCTGCGTCTGCGGCCGCGGATAGCCGGCACGGATGAGCAGTAGCCGCAGCCACGTCTCCTTCGGAGATTCCGCACCGGCGTCGACGAGGTCCAGGACGCGGTCGATCCGACGCAACCCCCTGACATGCGGATGCCTTTCAGCGATTTCCAACACGTCCGCTGCCTTGAAATGGGTTGCGCGAGCCAGTGCGTCGAGCCGGGCGACGGCATTGCCGATGGAGCCGCGGCGGGCAAGGTCGTATGCAGTGCGCTCGGCGTACGTCAGTGGCAAGCCACCGCGCACAGTCGTTTCACCGTCCAGCAGGGTGTCTCGACGCGTCACGACGCCGGTAGCCGCCCGGTTGTTGGCCCAGATCAGTTCGACCGGCGTGTCGACGTCAACCCACTTCGCGCCCAAGAGCGCCGAGGCCGCGGCTCCCGCGATGACACCCTCTCGCCGCGTCCACAACCAGCTGGCGGTGATCCGCTCGCGCAGATTGGGTTCCGCGGCCAACGAGCCATAGACGTCGGGTAGTAGCCGCCGGTAGCGGCGCCTGAGGTCGTTCGCGCCGAGTTCGCCCGCGGCGACCGCCTCGCTACCGATGAAGATGGAATCCACCATCGCAAGATGCCGTCGGCGCGACCGATGCCGCCGAATCCATCCACAGCCCCGTTGACATAGCGCTGGCAGTCGAAAATCGCGGCGTGCGCGACTGTGAGCGCTACCTCAACGCCGTACCCAGGCAAAGAGAAAGCCCGGCACACGTGGTGCCGGGCTCTCGGGTAGGGCTGCTGCTAGTCGCTCTGGAAATAACTCAGCAGCCGCAGGATTTCGAGGTACAGCCAGACCAACGTCACGGTCAGGCCGAGCGCGATGCCCCAGCCGGCCTTCGAAGGAACACCGGCACGGACCATCTGGTCGGCCGCATCGAAGTCGATGAGGAAGCTGAACGCCGCGAGCGCGATGCACAGCAGTGAGAAGCCGATGGCGATGGGACCGCCGCTGCGCAGTCCGAAGCCCTCGCCGCCACCGACGCCGAAGAAGCCGAGAACCACGTTCAGGAGCATCAGTGCCAGCACACCGAAGAGCCCGGCGACGATCATGCGGGTGAACTTCGGCGTCACGCGGATGGCACCGGTCTTGTAGACGACCAGCATGCCGAAGAACACGCCGAGCGTCCCCACGATGGCCTGCGCGATCATGCCGACGCCACCCGTGGAGTACAGGTTGGCGATGATGAACGAGACCGCGCCGAGGAACAGACCCTCGAGCGCCGCGTAGCTCAACACGATCGCCGGGTTGTCCTGCTTGCGACCGAAGGTGGCGACGAGCACCAGCGCGAGCCCACCGAGCGCCCCGACCAGGGTGAACGGCGTCGCAAGGGCGATGTTGCCCTGCACCAGGAAGTAGGAGACCGCGGCGACCGCCGTCAGCACGGCGAGTGTGATGCCGGTCTTGGTGACGACGTCGTCGATGGTCAGCGGCCGGGAGGCCTTCTGATCTGTATACGGCTGGGTCGTGTACGGCTCAGCCTGCACCGCCTGCGCACCGTAGCCGGCGGCACCGGTACCGAATTGGGCATATCCGCCCTGCTGCTTGGGCAGGGAACGGAATACCGGGTTGCTGCTCTCGCGCACCGTCGGTTCCTCTCGTGTGCTGTGGTTCGCCGGGGTGGCGAACTTTGACGAACATTGGATCAACGTGCGGCGACTCCGACCAGTTCCCGACCGGGTCGCCGAAACTGTGAACTTCTTGGGAAAGGCTACCCGTGTCGGGCCCGACTCGGGCAAGGCTCTAGATTTGCATCCCGTGGCAGAAAACGAGGACATCCTAGTAAATGTCGGGCACGGCGTTGGTCGGTTGACGTTGAACCGTCCGAAGGCGATCAACTCGCTCAACCACGACATGGTCACCGGCCTCCAGCAGGCACTCACCGCGTGGGAGGCGGACGAGTCGGTCCACACCGTGCTGGTGTCTGGCGCGGGTGAACGCGGTCTGTGCGCAGGCGGCGACGTCATTGCGATTCACCAGAGCGCCAAGGGCGACGGCAGCGCCGCACGCTCGTTCTGGTGGGACGAATATCTACTCAACGCTCACATCGGCCGATACCCCAAGCCGTACGTCGCGATCATGGACGGCATCGTGATGGGAGGCGGCGTCGGCGTCGGCGCCCACGGCAGCGTCCGGGTCGTCACCGAGACCACCAAGATGGGGATGCCCGAAGTCGGCATCGGATTCATCCCCGATGTCGGCGGCACCTATCTCCTGTCGCGGGCGCCCGGCCGCCTTGGCCTGCACGCCGCGCTGACCGGCGCACCGTTCTCGGGCGCCGACGCCATCGCGATGGGCTTCGCCGATCACTACGTGCCCCACGATCAACTCGGGGCGTTCACCGACGCGGTCGTCGAGGACGGCGTCGACGCGGCGGTCTCCGCGCACGCCATCGAACCGCCAGCGAGTGCCCTTCTGAAGCAACGGCACTGGATCGACGAGTGCTACGCGGGTCAGACGGTCGTCGACGTCATCGCCGAACTGCGCGGGCACGACGCCGGTCCGGCGAATGACGCCGCCAACCAGATCGCCACCCGCTCCCCCATCGCGCTGGCGGTAGCGCTCGAGTCAGTGCGGCGGGCGGCGGACCTGGATTCGTTGAAAGCCGCCCTTCACCAGGAATACCGGACCTCGTGCGCAGCGCTACGCTCACACGACTTCATGGAGGGCATCCGTGCGCAACTCATCGACAAGGACCGCAACCCCAAGTGGTCGCCATCCACGCTCGCGTTGTGCACCGTCGACGACGTCGAGGCCTACTTCGCGCCGGCCGATCCTGATCTGACATTCCCCGAATAGCCGAATAGGAGAAGCCATGATTTCCCGAAGACGACAACGAGTGAGGATCGCAGCGAGGCACGAGCGAGGACCGGAGCGAGAAGGAGTCGAGCAGTGAACTACGAAACCATCCTGGCCACCCGCGAAGGCCGTGTCGGGACCATCACCCTGAACCGGCCCAAGGCGCTGAACGCGCTCAACAGCCAGGTCATGACCGAACTCACCACCGCCGCAGCGGAATTCGACGACGACGCCGGTATCGGCGCGATAGTCGTCACGGGTAACGCGAAGGCCTTCGCGGCGGGTGCCGACATCAAGGAGATGGCTGACCTGTCGTTCGCCGACGTCTTCTCGGCCGATTTCTTCGCGACGTGGTCCAAGTTCGCGGCCACCCGCACCCCCACCATCGCCGCAGTGGCCGGATACGCACTTGGCGGTGGCTGCGAACTCGCGATGATGTGCGACATCCTCATCGCCGCCGACAGCGCCAAGTTCGGTCAGCCCGAGATCAAGCTCGGCGTCCTGCCCGGAATGGGTGGCTCGCAGCGACTGACCCGCGCCATCGGCAAGGCCAAGGCGATGGACCTCATCTTGACCGGACGCACCATCGACGCCGCCGAGGCCGACCGCAGCGGCCTGGTGTCCCGCGTCGTCCCGGCAGACTCCCTGCTGGACGAGGCAAACGCCGTCGCGGCCACCATCGCCGGGATGTCGCTGTCCGCCTCGCGGATGGCCAAGGAGGCCGTCAACCGGGCCTTCGAATCCACGCTCGCCGAGGGCCTTCTCTACGAGCGGCGGCTGTTCCACTCGGCATTCGCCACCGACGACCAGACCGAGGGCATGGCGGCCTTCACCGAGAAGCGCCCAGCCAACTTCACGCACCGTTAAAGTGCTCTGGTGACCGACACGGACACCAAGACCGACGGCACGGGCGATCCCGAATCGAAACCGACCGAGCCGGACGACGCAGTCGAACCCGAGCCTGCGCCGGACCAGCCGAAGCCGGACTGGTGGCTTCGGCATTACACGTTCTTCGGTACCGCCGTGGGCCTGGTGTTCATCTGGCTGTCCATGACGCCGTCGCTGCTTCCGCGCGGCCCCCTTTTCCAGGGCCTCGTCAGCGGTGCGGCCGGCGCCTTGGGCTACGGCTTCGGCGTCTTCGGCGTGTGGCTGGTGCGCTACCTGCGATCGAAGAACACCAGCCCCTCGGCCCCGCGCTGCGCCTGGATCGCCCTGGTCGTGGTGGGCCTGATCGGACAGACGCTTGCGATCGTCTGGTTTCACGTGTGGCAGGACGACGTTCGCGACTTCATGGGCGTGCCGCGGCTCGACTTCTGGGACCATCCGCTCACGGCCGTGTTGGCCATCGTGTTCCTGTTCGCCTTCGTCGAAATCGGTCAGCTCGTAGGCAAATTGGTGCGCTATCTCATTCGCCTACTGGATCACGTTGCGCCACCGCGAGTTTCGGCGGTCGTCGTGGTCGCACTGCTCCTCGTCCTGAGCATCGCACTACTCAACGGCATCGTGGTGCGCGCGGTGATGAGCACGCTCAACAACACCTTCGAGTCGGTCAACAACGAGGAGGATCCTGACAACCCGGCTCCCACGACGCCGCTGCGTTCGGGCGGACCCCAGTCCTTCGTCAGCTGGGAGTCGCTTGGCCATCAGGGACGTGTCTTCGTCGGCGGCGGTCCGTCGGTCGAGGACCTCGAGAAGTTCAACGGCGCCAAGGCAGTCGAACCCATCCGCGCGTACGCCGGACTGAACTCGGCCGATTCCATCAAGGCCGCCGCCGAGCTGGCGGCGCAGGAGTTGCTGCGGACCGGCGGCCTCAACCGCAAGGTCGTAGCCGTCGCCAACACCACCGGCACCGGCTGGATCAACGAGGCCGAGGCCTCCGCGCTCGAGTACATGTACAACGGCGACACCGCGATCGTGTCGATGCAGTATTCGTTCCTGCCGAGCTGGCTGTCGTTCCTCGTCGACAAGGAGAATGCCCGCCAGTCGAGCCAGGCTCTCTTC
>NZ_JBOGDD010000229.1:0-4849 GCF_050701675.1 Mycobacterium sp.
GAGCGCAACTCGGCGCGCCGAAATCGCGGAGGGAGTGAAGTGATCACGCGAGTTCTGGTCGCCAACCGCGGGGAGATCGCCCGCCGCGTGTTCACCACCTGCCGTCGCCTCGGCATCGGCACGGTCGCCGTCTACACCGACCCCGACGCCTCCTCGCCCCACGTCGCCGAGGCCGACGTCCGCGTCCGGTTGGACGGCCGCAACGGCTACCTCGACGTGGCTCAGCTGATCGCCGCCGCGCACGCTGCCGGCGCCGACGCCATCCACCCCGGCTACGGATTCCTCTCCGAGAACGCCGAATTCGCCGCCGCCGTGCAGGATGCCGGGCTGACGTGGATCGGCCCGCCAGTCGCCGCCGTGCAGGCCATGGGCAGCAAGATCGAGGCCAAGAAGATGATGGCCGCGGCGGGTGTGCCGGTGCTCGACGAACTCGACCCCGAGACCGTCACCGCCGAGCAGCTGCCGGTCCTGATCAAGGCGTCAGCGGGGGGCGGTGGGCGCGGCATGCGCGTGGTCCGCGAACTCGGCGAGCTGACCAAGCAGGCGGAGGCCGCGCGGCGGGAGGCGCAGTCCGCCTTCGGCGACCCGACGGTGTTCTGCGAGCGCTACCTGGCCACCGGCCACCACGTCGAGGTGCAGGTGATGGCCGACTCCCACGGGACCGTGTGGGCGGTTGGCGAACGCGAGTGTTCGATCCAGCGCCGCCACCAGAAGATCATCGAGGAGGCCCCGTCGCCCCTCGTCGAGCGCACACCGGGCATGCGGGCCAAGCTGTTCGACGCGGCGCGGCTGGCCGCCGAGGCCATCGGCTACACCGGCGCGGGCACCGTCGAGTTCATGGCCGACGACGCGGGTGACTTCTTCTTCCTCGAGATGAACACCCGGCTGCAGGTCGAGCACCCCGTCACCGAGGAGACCACCGGACTCGACCTTGTCGAGCTGCAACTGCTGGTTGCCGACAGCGGTCGTCTCGACGCGGAACCACCTGCTGCACACGGGCATTCGATCGAGGTGCGGCTCTACGCCGAGGACCCCGCCAAGGGCTGGCAACCGCAGGCCGGACCGGTTCACCGCTTCGACGTGCCGACGGCGCTGACCGAGTTCGGGCTGCTCGGTCGCGCAGGCGTGCGGGTGGACTCAGGGGTGGTGGACGGGTCGGCGGTGTCGGTGTTCTACGACCCGATGCTGGCCAAGGTCATCTCCTACGCACCGACTCGCGCCAGGGCCGCCGCGATCCTGGCCGACGCGCTGGCCCGCACCCGCCTGCACGGCATCGGCACCAACCGCGACCTTCTGGTGAACGTCCTTCGCCATCGCGCCTTCCTCGACGGCGCCACGGACACCGCGTTCTTCGACACCCACGGCCTCGCCGAGTTGGCCGCACCGCTGGCCGACCCGTCGGCGCCGGAGCTGTCTGCGCTGGCGGCCGCCCTGGCCGACGCCGCCGAGAATCGGAGCGCCGCAACCGCGCTCAAGGGCCTGCCCAGCGGCTGGCGAAACCTGGCGTCAGGCTTCCAGACCAAGCGGTACCTCGACGCGGCGGGCGGCGAGCACGAGGTGCGGTACCGGTTCGGCCGCGCCGGTCTCGTACTCGACGGTGACGACGCCGTGGCCCTGGTGTCGTCGTCGCCGACGCGCGTCGTGCTGACGGTCAATGGTGTCGAGCGCCCCTTCGACGTCGCCCGCTACGGCGACCAGACCTTCGTCGACTCCCCGCTGGGCCCCGTGCGCCTCACCGCGCTACCGCGCTTCCCCGACCCCGACGCCGCCGTCGCGCAGGGTTCGCTGCTGGCCCCGATGCCTGGCTCGGTGACCAAGGTCGCCGCGTCGGTCGGCGACACGGTCACGGCGGGCCAGGCGCTGATCTGGCTGGAAGCCATGAAGATGGAGCACACCATCGCCGCCCCGACTGGCGGCGTGCTCGCAGAGCTCAACGTGACGGCCGGCCAGCAGGTCGACGTCGGCGCCGTCCTTGCCCGCATCGAGAACCCACTAGGAGACACCCAATGAGCTTCACCGAGACCGACGAACAGCAGGAGTTGCGCAAGGCCGTCGCGGCCATGGCGTCGAGCTACGGCCAGGACTACTACCTGGCCAAGGCACGCGCCGGTGAACACACCACCGAATTGTGGAGCGAAGCAGGCAAACTCGGCTTCCTCGGGGTGAACCTGCCCGAGGAGTATGGCGGCGGCGGAGCCGGCATGTACGAGCTGTCGCTCGTCATGGAGGAGATGGCGGCCAACGGGTCCGCACTGCTCATGATGGTGGTCTCCCCCGCCATCAACGGCACCATCATCAGCAAGTTCGGCACCGAGGAGCAGAAGAAGCGCTGGATCCCCGGTATCGCCGACGGCTCGATCACCATGGCGTTCGCCATCACCGAACCGGACGCCGGGTCCAACTCGCACAAGATCACCACCACCGCCCGACGCGACGGCAGCGACTGGGTCCTGTCCGGGCAGAAGGTGTTCATCTCCGGTGTCGACCAGGCGCAGGCGATCCTCGTCGTCGGTCGCACCGAAGAGGCGAAGACCGGCAACCTGAAGCCCGTCCTCTTCGTGGTGCCGACGGACACGCCCGGCCTGAGCTACACCAAGATCGACATGGAGATCGTCAGCCCCGAGTTCCAGTTCCAGCTGTTCCTCGACGACGTGCGGCTGCCCGCCGACGCGCTCGTCGGAGCGGAGGACGCCGCCATCGCGCAGCTGTTCGCCGGTCTCAACCCGGAGCGCATCATGGGCGCCGCCAGCGCCGTCGGCATGGGCCGCTTCGCGATCAACAAGGCCGCCGAATACGTCAAGACCCGCCAGGTGTGGAAGACGCCGATCGGCGCGCACCAGGGAATCTCACATCCGTTGGCGCAGAACTACATCGAGATCGAACTCGCCAAGCTGATGATGCAGAAGGCCGCGACGCTGTACGACGGCGGCGACGACTTCGGCGCCGCGGAGGCCGCCAACATGGCCAAGTACGCGGCGGGCGAGGCGTCCGTGCGGGCCGTCGACCAGGCCGTGCAGTCCCTCGGCGGCAACGGCCTGACCAAGGAGTACGGCATCGCGTCGGTGCTGACGGCGTCGCGCCTGGCCCGCATCGCCCCGGTCAGCCGCGAGATGATCCTGAACTTCATCGCGCAGACGTCGCTGGGCCTGCCCCGGTCCTACTGATGAGCACGCTGGTCACCTACGCGAAAGACGGTGCGGTCGCTCGGCTGGCGCTCGACTCGCCGCACAACCGCAACGCGCTGTCGACGGTGCTGGTTCGGCAACTGCACGACGGGTTCGCCAGTGCCGCTGCCGATCCAAACGTCAGGTGCGTGGTCCTCGGCCACACCGGTGGCACGTTCTGCGCGGGCGCCGATCTCGGCGAAGCCGCGGACCGCGACCCTGGCGACCTGGCCGTGGACCGGGCCCGCGAGATGACCCGGTTGCTCAGGGCGATCGTCGAACTGCCGATGCCGGTGATCGGCGCGGTGGACGGCCACGTGCGCGCCGGCGGCCTCGGGTTGATCGGCGCGTGCGACATCGTCGTCGCCGGACCCGCGAGCACGTTCGCGCTCACCGAGGCGCGCATCGGTGTGGCCCCGTCGATCATCTCGCTGACGCTGCTGCCGAAGATGTCGGCCCGCGCGGCCGGTCGCTACTTCGTCACCGGCGAGAAGTTCGGCGCGGCGGAGGCGCAGACCATCGGCCTGATCACCGTCGCCGCCGACACCACCGAGGCCATGCACGCCACCGTCGGCGCGCTGGCGGCCGACGTCGTGAAGGGTTCGCCCCAGGGTCTGGCCGCGTCGAAGGCGTTGACCACCGGTGCAATCCTGGCGGCGTTCGACGAGCACGCCGAGGTGCTGGCGGCGCAGTCGGCGGCGCTGTTCCTCTCCGAGGAGGCACGCGAGGGCATCCTCTCGTTCCTGGAGAAGCGGCCGCCGCGGTGGGTTGGCGGCACTCCCTAGACCATGGTTTCGGCAAATTCTGCGCACGGCCCCTTGCATGTATTGGCGTTCGTCGTAGGCTCGTCCCCAATGAGCAATGGAGCGTCGCGATCCGGGTCCATGCGTGCTGCCGATACGGACCGCATCCGGGTGGCGCAGCTTCTCTCTGATGCCGCCGCTCAGGGCCGCCTCGACATGGGCGAATTCGAGGACCGTCTCAAGAAGGCCTACGCCGCCCAGACGTTGGAAGAGCTGGATCGCCTCAGTTCCGACCTGCCCGGCGTCGCCACCACGGCGCCGGGAGTCGAGCCCGGCCGGCCCGCGCCGTCGACGCTGTTGCTGGCGATCATGAGCGGCTTCGAACGGCGCGGCCGGTGGAACGTACCGAAGCGGTTGACGTCGGTCACCGTGTTCGGGGGTGGCGTGATCGACCTGCGCTACGCCGACTTCACCTCGGCCGACGTGGAGATCCACTCGTATTCGATCTGTGGCGGGCAGACGATTCTGGTGCCCCCGGAGGTGAACGTCGATCTGCACGGTGTCGGCGTGATGGGCAGTTTCGACAAGTCGAGCATCGGCGCTGGGACGCGTGGCGCCCCGCACGTCACCGTCCGCGGTTTCTCACTGTGGGGCAGCGTCGGAGTGAAGCGCAAGAAGCGCCGGGCGCAGCCCGCCAAGGAGCACCCGACCGAGAACCGCACCCTTCCCGGCCAAGCCTGAGCGCTTGACCCGCGCGGCGTGACTTCCCCGACGCCACCACAACGAAAATCGGGCGGCCCCTTTACGAGGACCGCCCGATTTCCATCACTGACTGGCTACCCGTCGGCGCCGGCGCCTGCGCTGCCCGCGTCCTTGGTGTCGCCCGCTCCGGAATCTGGGCCGCCGTTGAGGCCGAGCTTCTTGAGTCCGTCGCCCCAGCCG
>NZ_JBOGDD010000230.1:0-4460 GCF_050701675.1 Mycobacterium sp.
GCGCCGTCGAGGCGCATGACCTCGCCGTTGACGTACCCGTTGGTGAGCAAGAACGTTGCGGCATCGGCATATTCGTCGGGGGTGCCCAGCCGCTTCGGGAATGGGACGTTGGCGGCGAACTTCGCGATCGCCTCTTCGCCCACCGACTCCATGATCGGGGTCTTCATCGTGCCCGGCGCGATGGTGTTGACCCGGATGCCCACCGAGCTCAGGTCGCGGGCCGCGGCAATGGTCAGGCCGATGACGCCGGCTTTTGCCGCAGCGTAAGCGGTCTGGCCGATCTGGCCCTCGTAGCCGGCAACCGAGGCGGTCATGACGATGGCGCCACGTTCACCTCCCTCGCGAGGTTCGGCGGCAGCCACCGATGCCGCGACCAAGCGCGTCAGGTTGTAGGTGCCGTTGAGGTAGAGGTCGATCGTCTTGGCAAAGGCGCCGAAGTCGGCGGGGCTGCCGTCGCGCTGCACGATCCGCTGTGCGACACCGTAACCGCCGTGTGCGACGACCGCGTAGCGCAGCTGGCCGAGCTGGTTGGCCTGCTCGATCGCTGCGAGGATGCTGTCCTCACTCGTAACGTCGGTGCTGACGAAGAGCGCCCGGCTGCCCAGCTCGTCGGCCAGCGCCTTGCCCTTGTCGGCGGCGAGATCGGCAATCACCACTCCGAGCCCATCGGCGTGGAGGCGACGAACCGTCGCCTCACCCAGACCGCCAGCGCCGCCGCTGACAATGGCCGATGCACCTTCGAATTGTTGAACGGTCACTTGCTCTCCTTCATTTGATCGTTGTCGTCGATTTGGGTCAGATCGCCGGTCACCAAGTCCCAGGCGTCGTTCGAGGCCAGGGCCAGCCGACCCAGTCGGCGGGCGAAGTGGTTGGTGGTTCCGTAATCGGCGATCCAGCTCTGCGCGCGCAGGGTGTACAACCACAGCGGGTGCTCGCTGGTGACGCCGATCGCGCCGTGGAGCTGATGGGTGATGGTGGTGACGGGGCCGACGGCGCGGCCGACGGTGATCTTGGCGACCGTCACTGCGTAGTCGGTATGTGGCGAGCCAAAGCCGTGTTCCTCGGCAGCCGCGACGGCCAGTTCGACGGCGGCACGGGCCCTTTCGATCTCGCCGGCCATGCTTGCCAACGACTGCTGGACCGACTGGAATGCGCTGAGCGCCCGACCAAACTGGATGCGTTGCCGCGTGTGCTCTACCGAGAGCGCGGCGGCGACGTCCAGTGCACCGACGATCTGGACGCAGCGCGACCAGGCGCCGCGCCGGACGAGTTCGGCGCCCAAGGCCGACTCCACGGTGTGCAGTTGGTGGGCCGCGACGTCGAACGCGACCGAGTCGCGCGGTTCCCCAGCCAGATTGTGGCTTTCGTGCAGGGTGCCGGACTCGGCATCGAGGACGCCGACTCGCAAAGCATTCCGGCCGCGGATTGCGAGCACCGTCGTGCAAGCTCGCCCCCACGGCACGTCGAGCGCAGTGCCGGTCACTCGTTCACCGTCGGTGTCCGCGTCGGCGATCGCGACCGTCAGCGGTCCGTCGGGTAGCTCGATACCGGCCTGTTGCCCGAGCCAGCTTGCAAGAGCATCGGTTTCGGCCAGCGGTACCGCACCGGCATGGCGGGCCAGCCCGTAGAGCGCGACTGCGAGCTCCCGCGGCCCGGCATCCGAATCCGGCGTGCTCGTCAGTCGCGCGAGTCCGGTCTCTTCGAGATTTCGCCACAACTCGTCGTCGAAGCGGGCCGGGAGGCCGCGCCGTCCGATACCGGCGTCGTAGGACCGCCGCCCGAGGTCGTCGACCAGCTCGCGCAGTTCGGCGTCGTCGTCCCCGGTGACCTTCGTGACGAACACACCGCCGGCCAGCGCGCTCATGGTCGTCCGTTCTTCGCGCAAGCGCTCATCACCGCAACCCCATTCCTCGTGCGACGACGCCGCGGAGCACCTCGTTCGTACCGCCCCGCAGCGTGAACATGGGCTTGTGCAGCCAGGCGGTTGTCACCATCGCCTCCAGTTCCCGATTCGTCGGCAATCCCTCCAAGAGGTCGGAGATCAACTCCACCGAGTCGGTCTCGAACTGAGTGCCGAGGTCCTTGACCAGCGCCGCCAGGTTCGCCCCGTCGCCACCGTCGGTGAGCGTGCGGGCCACCGACAAGGAGAGTTGGCGCAACGAGATCAGCCGAGCGAGCAGATCTCCGACGAGTCCCGCGGTGCGGTCGTCGAGCGCGGGCCCGGCGCCGAGCGCTCGGATGGCAGCTAGCAGGAGCGGACCGGTGGACAGGATCCGCTCGGGGCCGCTGCGCTCGAAGGACAATTCCGAGGTGACCTGATGCCATCCGTTGCCGATCTCGCCAAGGACGTCGGCGTCGGAAACGAATACCTGATCGAGGATCACCTCGTTGAAGTGGTGCGCCCCCGACATCAGAATGATCGGCTCGATGCGGACGCCCTCGGCGGTGCACGGAATGAGGAACTGGCTGAACCCGTCGTGCCGGTGCTTGGGATCCTGCGGGCTGGTGCGGGCCAGGACGACGACCTGATGCGCGTGGTGAGCTCCACTGGTCCACACCTTGGTACCCGAGAGCAGCCAGCCGCCCTCGGTGCGTGTTCCCTTCGTCTGTACCGCGGCGAGATCGGATCCCGCGCCGTGTTCGCTCATGCCGATCGACGAATAGAGCCTGCCCGCTACGACTTGCGGCAACAGTCGCTCCCGCTGTTCCTCGGTGCCGTAGCTCAGCAGGCTCGGCGCGACCTGGCGGTCGGCAGTCCAGTGTGCTGCCACCGGCGCGCCCGCCGCGATCAATTCCTCGGTCACCACATAACGCTGAAGGTGCCCGAGATCGTGACCGCCGTAGCGCTTCGGGATGGTCAGGCCGAGGAAGCCCGCGGCGCCAAGGCGCGCCGAAAAATCCTGATCCCACTGACCGAGCCACGCATCGACGGCGGGCACCCAACCAAACTCAGCGCGGTCCGATCTCAGAAAGTCGCGCACCGCGTACCGCATCTTGGCCATCTCGGGCTCTCGCGCGCTCAACGCGTCGAAGGAACTCACTCGATGTCTCCTAGACGGTGGGGAGAGGGGTCGACGGAAGGTAGAAGTTGGGCGTCAGATCGTCCTCGCGCGCGGCGAGCAGGTAGCGCGAGAGATCGTCGATGCCCTCTTCTCGCAGGATCTCCTCGTCGGTGTAGAAGTGGCCGCTGCACGCCGCGGCGGGTCGAGTGACCAGCGCGTGCACCGCGTCGGCCATGATCTGCGGAGTGCGCGCCTGGGCGCGCACCGCTGCCTCGCCCATCGCGACCAGCATTCCCGTGCTGGCGATCGTGGTGGCCGGCCACAACGAGTTCACCGCGATCGGCACCGACGCAAACTCCTCGGCCCAGCCGAGGGTGAGCAGGCTTTCCGCATACTTGCCGACGGTGTGGCCGACGTGGGCTCCTACCCACCTGGGGTCCAGGCTCAGCGGTGGAGAGACGTTGACCACGTGCGCGTTGCCCGACCGGCGCAGATGCGGCAACGCCGCCTGGGTTACGGCGAACGGTCCCTCGACATTGATCTCGAGGAGCTTGCGCAGGCTCTTCGGCGGCAATTTGGCCGTCGGTCGCAGGTCGAGGGCGCCGGCATTGTTGACCACGACGTCGATACCGCCGAACTTCTCCACGACTGCCTCGATGGCGGCGGTGACCGCGTCGGCGTCCCGTACGTCGCAGACCAGTGGAAGTGCCCGTCCACCTGCACCTTCCGCGAGGTCGGCTGTCTCGGCGAGGGTTCCTGCGATCTTCGGGTTGGGCGTCTCGGTCTTGGCCAGCAGTGCGACCGCTGCGCCGTCGGCGGCGGCCCGGACGGCGATGGCGGCACCGATGCCGCGGCTGGCGCCGGTCACCACCACCACGCGACCGCTCAGAGTTCGAGGATCGGGTTTACTCACGGTTCATCGACCCTTCCGCCGTCACTCCGCTGTGGTGTTGAATGCTATAACTATATAGCTCATTAGCGGCGCATCGTCACGCGCCCATCGACCAAAGCGAGGCAACATGGCACAGGTCGTCTCGATCGGCACCTACCTGCCGCCCTGGACCGTGGGCAACCAACGGGTCAAGGGGCCCGACGAGGACGCGCTGACGATGGCGGTCGCCGCGGGTCGCGCCGCCGATCCCAATGCCACGGCGCAGCGCGTCGTGCTGGTGTCGCGCGACTTTCCGCTGTTGGAGGGCGGCAACGGCGCCGTGCTGCTGGCAGGGTTGTCGCTGTCGGCCGGGGTGGCGGTCAGTGAAGTCCTTGGTGGGGCGCCCGCGGTCCTCGACCAGATCCTCGGCGCCGCCGAGGGGACCCTCGTCATCGCCGCCGACGATTCCGCAACGGTGGCCGTCGCGGCTGCCGTCCTGATCGGTGCCGGCGGCGCCACTCTGGCACCGGTGTCTCGGCAGACCCGAAGCCTGCCCACCACCGCGCGTGGTGAGGACGGCACTCGGC
>NZ_JBOGDD010000231.1:0-3283 GCF_050701675.1 Mycobacterium sp.
GTCCCGCCGTGAGTAGCACCGCGCCGCACACGATCGTGACGTTGGCGCCAGACACCGCGGTCAGATGCGTCAGGCCGGCGATCCGGAACTCCGTCACGGTGTCCTCGGTCATCGCGACCGTCTCTCCGAGCACCAGCGCGGGAAGCATCGCCGCCTGATCGGCGGGTAGCACCGCCCGAGCCGCGTCGGCGAACTTGGCCCGCACGGCTGCCGCGCCGCGCTGCACCGCACTGGCAGTGCCCAGCCTCGGCTCGCCGGTCGCCGCAAGGACCGCCACGGACAGATCACGCCGGGTTGGCCGCGAGATCCTGGCGCGGAAGGCGGCGGGGCGGCCCGCGGTCAGATCGCCGTAGTCGAACGCCGACGCGAAGACCAGGACACGACCACTCGCCGGGTCGCCGTCGAGCGACTTCAACGCGCCACGAAACATCATCCGGGTGGCGCCGAGGAACCGTGGGGACTCGCTCGGCGTGACCACGACCGAGGCCGTCGCCCCGTAGTGCGACACGATCGGATGGTGACGCACGTCGTCGACCCGCAGGCCGACGGCGATGGCGAAGGCGATCCCGACCACAGCGACGGCGAGCACCGAGGGCCAGACCGCAGCTGACGTTCTCGCCGGGCCGCTCCTCAGCCGCCACGCAACCACGGCGGTCACGGTCGCCGCAACGCCCACCGACCAGAGCGCCGCCGACGGGCTCCATAGGATGCCCACCACCGTCACGGTCCAGCTGGTCAGGGCCGCGGGGACCAGGCGGACGTCGAGTGAGGTGCTGCCGGAGGGATGAGTCGTCACACATGAACCAGCGCACGGAGCTTCTCCAGCCGCGCAGGCCCGATACCGTCTACCTCGCCGAGTTGGTCCACGCCTGCGAACCGTCCGTTGGCGTCCCGCCACGCGATGATCGCGGTCGCAGTGACGGGGCCGACGCCGGGCAGCTCCTCGAGCTGCTCGGCGGTCGCCGTGTTGAGGTCGACCAAACCGTCTGCGGCTGATCGCTTCTCACCAGGGGCCGAGGCGGTCGGCGAGGCACCGGGCGCCGAGCTGATCGAACTTCCCATCGCAGGCGGCGCACCGGGCGGCGAGGAGATCCCGACGATGATCTGTTCGCCGTCACTCACCCGCCGGGCCATGTTGAGCCCGACGAGATCGGCGCCGTCGAGCGGACCACCAGCGGCCGTCAACGCGTCGGCAACGCGCGCGCCAGCGCCGAGCGTGACCAGTCCGGGCTGGTGCACCAACCCCGCCACACTCACGACGACCGGCGCGCCCGGGGGCGCAGGTCCCCCGCTGGGAGCGGGCGCGGCAGACGAAACCATCTGCACCGGAGGCAGTTTCGCCGACGTGACCGCGGGTCCGTCGTCCCGCATCAACGTGAACACCGTCACCAGCACGGCGATGGCGCCGACGATGCCGAGACCGATGACACCAGCCCTGCCTGGGTCGGCCCGCACCGTCGCGATCCAGTTCGACGCTCCCCCGGCCGTGGCCTCGGGCAGCCATCGAGACAGCGAGGTGTCCGACTCCTCGGCATCGGGAAGTCCCTCAGCGGTCTCGTCGTCCTGGGTTCGCTGCCCGCTGAGTCGGCGCTCTACCCTGTCGACCGGTCGTTCGGTGCGCATGCCGCGACGGTAGGGGCAGCGCCCGACCACACGGGTCCCCACGGCAGCCACAGCGGCGCGGCTGTGGATGAAGCCCGGACTGTGGATTACCTACGGACGCCTTAGCCCCATCCGTCGTCCCGCCAGCACACCCAGTCGATCTCGACCAGCGCGCCGACGGCAAGACCGGTGACACCGACACAGGTGCGCGACGGCAGCCGCCCAGGAAACCACTTGGCGTAGGCAGCGTTGAAGGCGGCGTAGTCGTCCCAGTCCAACAGGTAGGCACGCACCGAGACCACGTCGGCCAACCCGCCTCCGCAGAGTTCGGTGACGCGCAGCAGGTTGTGCAGCACCTGGTCGGTCTGGGTGCTCACCTCGCCGCCCACCACGGCGCCGTCGATCCCGGTGGGCATCTGACCGGTGACGTACAGCGTCTGCGCCGCCGCGGTGGCGTGCGCGAACGGCGCCACCGCGGGTGGCACGCCGTCGTCGGGGGTGAACGTGAACGCGCGGATCCCGGTCATCCGGCGATCATGCCAGCGAGGTCGAGCGAATCGATCACCCGCCGCGCCCGCGGTGTACATACTCCGGATACCGTCCACCGTGGCACCGTCGAGCACGAGAAGGAGTCCTCCCGAATGAGCACACCGACCCCCGCACGGCCATTGCGGGTGATCCAGTGGACCACCGGCAACATCGGGAAGCGCTCGCTACACGCCATCATCGGACGCGACGACATGGAGCTCGTCGGGGTTTACGCGCACGGCGGCGACAAGGTGGGTCGCGACGCCGCTGAACTGGCTGGCCTCACCGAGCCCACCGGCGTGACGGCGACCAACGACGTCGACGCCCTCATCGCGCTGAAGCCCGACGCATGCTGTTACAACCCGCTGTGGCCCGACGTCGACGAGCTGACCAGACTGCTCGAAGCGGGCGTGAACGTATGCTCCAGCGCAGCGTGGATCACCGGCGGCAAGCAGTCGCCCGAGGATCTCGACCGCATCCGAAAGGCCTGCGCAGCAGGAAATTCCACCATCTTCGGCAGCGGCGCCCACCCCGGGATGACCAACATGGTCGGGATGGTGCTCTCCGGCGCCTGCGAGAACGTCGACGAGATCCGCATCACCGAGTCGGTGGACTGCTCCACCTACGAATCGGCGGGCACCCAGGCGGCGATGGGCTTCGGCCAGGATCCGAACACCCCCGGCCTCGCCGACAGCGTCCGCCGGGAGAGCGAGGTGTTCGCCGAGTCGGCGGCGATGATGGCCGACGCCATCGGCGCCACACTCGACAGGTTGACCTTCGACGTCGAGTTCACCACTGCCACCGGCGACAGCGACCTCGGCTTCATGCAGATCCCCAAGGACACCGTCGGTGGTGTCTACGGCTTCCACCGCGGTTGGGTCGGCGAGAAGAACGTCGTGAGCGTGGGATTCAACTGGACGATGGGCAGCCACGTCACGCCGCCCAAGCCGCTGGAACACGGTCACGTCATCCAGGTGTTCGGCACGCCCAACATGCGCACCGTCCTGCATTGCCTGCCCCCGCGGGACTGGAAGGAACCGGGTTTCATGGGGCTCGGCATGATCTACACGGCGATGCCGGTGACCAACGCGGTCCCGGCCGTGGTCGCGGCGGCGCCGGGGATCGTCACGCTCAAGGACCTGCCCCCGGTGAC
>NZ_JBOGDD010000232.1:0-6431 GCF_050701675.1 Mycobacterium sp.
GACATGGAGAAGATCAACCCCGACGTCGTCGCCCTGCCAGGTTGGTATCGGCCCAACCCCGGGTTCGCCAGGGACCTGGCGTACGTCGCCTTCGCGACCGTCGGTGGCGAGCTCGTCGCCCGGCAGATCACGAACTTCCGATGGGCGCTGTCGGCCTTCGGGACCGCGTCCGCCGCCAACCTCGGCACCGGTGACACCGTCTACTGCCTGACGCCGCTGCATCACCAGTCCGGGCTGCTCGTCAGCCTGGGCGGCGCCGTCGTGGGCGGCACCCGGATCGCCCTGTCGCGGGGGCTGCGCCCGGACCGCTTCGCACACGAGCTGCGGCAGTACGGCGTCACGGTCGTGTCCTATACGTGGGCAATGCTGCGCGAGGTCATCGACGACCCGTCGTTCGCGCTCAAGGGCAACCACCCCGTGCGCCTGTTCATCGGCTCCGGCATGCCGACCGGTCTGTGGAGGCGCGTCGAGGAGGAGTTCGCCCCGGCCCACGTCGTCGAGTTCTTCGCGACCACCGACGGACAGGCCGTGCTGGCCAACGTCTCCGGCGCCAAGCTCGGCAGTGAGGGCAGGCCGCTTCCCGGCAGCGGTCAGATCGCTCTCGCGGCCTACGACCCGGATGACGACCTCATCCTCGAAGACGACCAGGGGTTCGTCGCACTGGCGGGCCAAGGCGAGGTCGGTGTCCTGCTCGCGCATCCACGCGGTCCCGTCGATCCGACGGCGTCGGTCAAGCGCGGGGTCTTCGCTCCCGCCGACCTGTGGGTGTCGACGGAGTACCTGTTCCGCCGTGACGAGGACGGCGACTACTGGCTCGTCGACAATCGCGGCTCGGTGATCCGCACGAAACGCGGGCCGGTGTTCAGCGCAGCGGTCAACGACGCCGTCAGTCGGGTCGGCGCAGTCGATCTCGCGGTGACGTACCGGGTCCCCGTCGGTGGTCACGACCTCGCCGTCTCGGCCCTCACCCTGAGTCCAGGCGGCAGCGTGCCGACCGCGGACCTCAACGAGGCACTCGCGGTCCTGCCCGTCGGCGCGCCACCCGACGTCATCCACGTCGTGCCGGAGATGAAGCTCAGTGCCACCTACCGACCGCTGCTCGCGCCGCTGCGCGCGGCAGGCGTCCCGAAGCCGTCCCGTTACGCCTGGTACCTCGACCAAGACACCGGCGTCTACAAGCGATTCACCGCCGCGGTTCGCGCCGAGCTCACCGGGACGGACCCGGATGAGCGACCGGAGTGATGCCAGTGACAAGCTGCCGTGACCGCGACGCTTTGTTAGGCTCCGGCTGGCTGTACGTGGCCGCCGGGTCGGGCCGGGAACTCAATACACGCTCGACGATGGAGGATTGATGACTGCACGGACCAGCAAGAAGGTCAGCTGGCGTCGAACGGTTACGGGTGCCGCCGCAACTGGCGCGCTGGCAGCTGGTCTGCTGATGGGTGCGGGCACCGCGCACGCGGACGTGCTCGACGACATCTACGCCGAATACGACACCGGCTCTGGCGGTGGCCAGGTCTCCAACCTCATTCACACCGCCATGAAGCTCCGGGCCGCCGGATTCGTCCCCTCCAAGGGCGACATGGCCGACCTCGAAGCCGCGATGGGCAAGCGCCCCAACCAGGTGCCGCTGATCGACGCTCTCCAATCGACGGTCTCCTACCAGAAGCGCAGTCAGCAGCGGAGCGCGCCGCAGGCACCTGCGGTGAATCCCGGCACCGGGATCACCCCATGGAACCCGGGCCAGGTGCCCGATCCCAACGGCGCCCCCAGCATCAACAGCCCGCTCGCTTAGCACCGTGCTCGATCAACGTCTGCGCGCCCTTCTGGTGTGTCCGCAGGATCGCGGGCCGCTCCTTCTGGTAGCCGACGAAGTCCTCTACAACCCGAGGCTCCGACGTGCCTATCGGATCGAGGGCGGCGTGCCGGTACTGCTGATCTCCGAGGCGGTCGCCATCACCGACGATGCCGAGCATCAGGCATTGTTGGACCGCGCCGAACCCTAGCCGAGGCCGGGCAGGTCACCGGTCAGGTAGCGCTGCAGATTCGGGGCGATGGTCTCGGCGACCTGCTGGACGGGCAGCGACTTGAACGGCTCCAGCTCGAGGATGTAACGAGCCATCACGACTCCGACCAGTTGCGACGCCACGAACTGAATGCGAATCGGGCCCGAGCCGGGCGGATCGTCCACCCGCGAACCGACCTCGACCGAGATCACGTCCTGCAGGAACGACCGAATCAGGCCGACGTCGCTTCCGGCCAGCAGCGAGCGCATGGTGGCGATGAAGCCCGACCCGATCTCGGAGTCCCACAACGGCAACAGCAGCGACGGCAGCACCAGCCCGAGTTGGTCGATCGGCACCTCGCGCAGCGGTCCGATGACCTGCATGGGGTCGATGGGAATCTGCACTGCGGCCGCAAACAGCTGCTCCTTGGTGCCGAAATAATGGTGAACGAGGGCGGCATCGACCTCCGCAGCAGCCGCGATCGAGCGGATCGACGTATTGCCGATGCCGTTGCGGGCGAACAGTTCCCGTGCGCGGGTGAGGATGCGATCGCGGGTGTCGGACGTGCCGGGCGGTCTGCCCGGGCGCTTGCGGCCGGTACTGCTCACGGCGTCCTGCGTCGTAGCGTCGCCGCGGCGAGGCATAGCGCGACGACGGCGAACCCAATGACGATCGCGATGTCCCTGGCCGCCGTGGCGGTGAGGTCCGGATGTGCGCCGACCTCGCGAAGGGCCTCGAGGGCGTAGCTCGCGGGCAGCGCGTTGCTGATCCACTGCAGCCAGTCCGGTAGAACGTCGCGCGGCACGATGATCCCGCACAGCAGGAGCTGCGGGGCGATCACCACGGGCATGAACTGGACGGCTTGAAACTCGGTGCGCGCGAACGCACTACACAGCAGCCCCAGTCCCACACCGAGAACGGCGTTGATGATCGCGATGGCGAAGACCAGGCCGGGGCTGCCCGCCGTGTCGAGACCGAGCAGCCAGAACGAGATCACACACGCGAGGGTGGCCTGCGCGGCGGCCGCGATCGAGAACGCGGACCCGTAGGCCGCCAACAGATCCAGCCGCCGCAGGGGAGTGGTCAGGATGCGCTCCAACGTCCCCGAGACGCGTTCACGCTGCATCGTGATCGACGTGATGAGGAACATCACGATGAGGGGGAAGACCCCGAGCATGATCAGGCAGGCGCTGTCGAACGGCGACGGGGTACCTGGGCGGTGCGGCACGTCCTTGAACATGAAGTACATCAGCGTGATGATCAGGCTGGGCACGACGAGGATCATCGCGACGCTGCGGTGATCGCCGGCCAACTGCCGCAGGATCCGCCCCGTGGTGGCCAGGTAGGCCTGCGGGCTCAGCCGGGCGCGGGTGCGGTGCTGTGCCGAATGATGGACAGAAACGCTTCCTCCAGTGACTGACATCCCGTGTCCTCTCGCAGTTTGGTCGGTGTGGTGTGGGCGAGCAGACGACCCTCCCGCAGCAGCAGGAGATCGCCACAGCGGTCGGCTTCATCCATGACGTGGCTCGACACCAGCAGCGTCGTGCCGCGGCGTGCCAGGTGGTGGAACTGCTCCCACAGGTCGACCCGCAGGACGGGGTCGAGTCCGACGGTTGGTTCGTCGAGCACCAGCAGTTCCGGGTGCGCCACCAGCGCGCAGGCCAGCGACACCCTGGTGCGCTGTCCACCGGAGAGGTTGCCGCACAGTGCGGTTCGATGATCGTCCAGCCCGACGCCTGCGATCGCCTCGTCGGCAGCCTTCGCCTCTGATCCGTACAGCGACGCGAAGTAGCGGACGTTGTCGATCACGCGGAGGTCCTGATAGATGGTGGGATCCTGCGTCACGTAGCCGACGCGGTGTCGCAGGTCGGCGGAACCCGCGGGCCGCCCCAGCACGGTCACGGTGCCCGAGGCAATGATCTGCGTTCCGACGATGGAGCGGATCAAGGTCGTCTTACCGCAGCCTGATGGTCCGAGGACACCGGTGATGGTGCCGGGCGAAATGTGCACCGTGACGTCCTCCAGGGCGGTGCGCCTCCCCCGGACGACGGTCAGATGCGTGATCGAGACGGCGGGCACCGCGCCGTCCGACATTAATTCATCCTGCGATGAACTCATCATGTGATGAATATTCCTCCCCGCTCGCGGCGGAGTCAATAGCGGCGGGCAGAATCGCTTGAATGACTGCTGACGTGCTGGCGGCCGATCCCGTGTCGGCGGCGCGCCGACTGATCGGTGCGGTACTGACCGGCCGCGGGGTCGAGGCGCTGATCGTGGAGGTCGAGGCCTACGGCGGTCCGCCCGACGGCCCGTGGCCCGACGCGGCAGCCCATTCGTTCCGCGGCCGTGGCGGGCGCAACGCCATCATGTTCGGAGCGCCGGGCAGGTTGTACGCCTATCGGAGCCATGGCATTCACGTCTGCGCGAACGTCGTCTGCGGCGACGACGGCGTGGCCGCAGCCGTTCTACTCCGCGCCGCGGTGGTCGGGGCCGGTTCGGACGTCGCCCGTGCCCGTCGCGGCCCGGTTGCCTCGGTGGCGTTGGCCCGCGGGCCGGGAAATCTCTGCTCGGCGTTGGGAATCACCATGGACGACAACGGGATCGACCTCTTCGATGACCGGAGTCCGGTTGGGTTGGTCCTAGGGGCGCCACGCGCCGTCCTCAGCGGCCCACGTGTGGGAGTGAGCAAGGCAGCCGACCGGCCGTGGCGGTTCTGGCTTGCGGAATGCCCGGAGGTGTCGTCCTACCGCCGCAGTCCTCGGGCACCCGCGCCGGGGGATAGCGACTGATACGGGAGGATCAACACCGTGACTGTGCAGGGCACCGAAATCCTCGACGAACTCGACTGGCGCGGTTTGATCGCGCAGTCCACCGACCGCGACGCGCTGGCGGCCGCGGCAGCCGCGGGGCCGTTGACGCTCTACGCGGGCTTCGATCCGACGGCGCCGAGCCTGCACGCCGGACATCTGATTCCGCTGCTCACCCTGCAGCGTTTCCAGCGGGCCGGGCACCGGCCGATCGTTCTCGCAGGTGGGGCCACCGGCATGATCGGCGATCCAAGGGATAGCGCCGAACGCACGCTGAACACCGCCGACACCGTCGCCGAGTGGTCCGACCGCATTCGCGGGCAGTTGGAACGGTTCGTTGCCTTCGACGGCTCCGCCACCGGCGCGATCGTCGAGAACAACCTGTCCTGGACGTCGCAGCTCTCGGCCATCGAGTTCCTTCGCGACGTGGGCAAGCACTTCTCGGTCAACGTGATGCTCGATCGCGACACCATCCGACGGCGACTCGACGGCGACGGTATCTCCTACACGGAGTTCAGCTACATGCTCCTGCAGGCCAACGACTACGTGGAGCTCCACCAGAGGCACGGCTGCTCACTGCAGATCGGCGGCTCCGACCAGTGGGGCAACATCATCGCAGGCGTGCGGTTGGTCCGGCAGAAGCTCGGGGCCACCGCTCATGCGCTGACGGTGCCGTTGGTGACCTCGGCCGACGGTAAGAAGTTCGGCAAGTCGACCGGCGGCGGCAACGTGTGGCTCGACCCCGAGCTGACGACGCCCTACGCCTGGTACCAGTACTTCTTCAACACCGCAGACGCCGACGTCGTCCGGTATCTGCGGTGGTTCACCTTCCTGCCGGCCAACGAGCTCGGCGACCTCGAGCTGGCGACGACCGAGCGGCCACACGAGCGCGCCGCACAACGACGACTTGCCCAGGAGCTCACCACTCTGGTCCATGGGCAGGACGCGACGGACTCGGTCGAACTGGCCAGCCAGGCGTTGTTCGGGCGCGGCGAGTTGGCCGATCTGGACGAACCGACCCTGGCTGCCGCGCTGCAAGAGACGTCGGTGGCCCAGCTCGGGCCGGGCCTGCCGGACGGAATAGGCGACTTGTTGGTGGCCACCGGTCTGTCCAAGAGCAAGGGGGAGGCCAGGCGCACGTTGTCCGAGGGCGGGGTGTACGTCAACAACGCCAGGGTGGAGAGCGACGACTGGGCGCCGAACACGACGGACTTCCTGCACGGCAAGTGGCTCGTCCTGCGGCGCGGCAAGCGCAACGTGGCAGGCATCGAGAGGATCTGAGCGGACGCTCTAGCCGTGAACTTCTGCCCGCCACGCCGTCTACCTGCGGATTTGACTCCCAGTTTCCACTGCCGTAACTTACTTCAAGTCGCCGCGACACGGTCTTCGGACCGGGGAGCGCGGCCGGCCCCCAGAGAGTTTCTCTCACTTCGGTGAGGGTGCTCATCTGCCCGCAGTACAATTCAGCGGTAATCACCGTAGAGTTGTTGCGCGGTCAGAGCGGGTGTGTTGTTTGAGAACTCAATAGTGTGTTTGGTGGTTTTTGTTTGTTGTTTTTGGCCATCCTCGTGGGGGACTCCTCGTCTTCCTTTGGTGGGGTGGTTTTGTTTTATTTTGC
>NZ_JBOGDD010000233.1:0-2034 GCF_050701675.1 Mycobacterium sp.
GCGCGCGATGGAGAGGTCGGGGTCAAGGGCAAGCGCTCGCTCGAAGCAGTGAATCGCCTCTTCGTGGTTGAACGCGTACGCCCAGACCATCCCGCGGTCGAACCAGACCTGCGCCTGGGCCGATGGCGTCTCAATCGACCGGTGATAGGACCCGAGGTCGTAGTACGGCTCCGTCGCGTTCGGAGTGGTTGACGCGGTAGCGGTCATGACTGGCACGATAATTCGTCCACGCCTTGGGGGCGAGCACTGCGATCACTGCGAGCGTGGCTCCGCTCGCACCCCAGATGGTCAGGGTGACGATCGGTGTCAAGGCACCGTTGCCGCCGAAGTATTCGAGGCTGCGCAGCAGCGCCACTCCGGAGCCCTGCGGCACGATCGCGTTGAACGTCGTATAGAAGCCAGACAGCAGCGGCAGTCCGACCGGGCCGGCGGCCGCGGCATTGCCGACGATCACCAGGAACAGGGTCACCATCGCCGATGCGATGAAGCCGAAGGCGGCCGCCACACCGGTCACGGCGCCGGCGACGGCCATCGCGTACAGCCACAGTGCGCCGAAGACCTGCCAGGTGTGGCTGGTCAGCGCGCCGAGGACGGCGTCGACGTAGATCGTCACGCCACCAGCCAGTAGCGCCGAGTAGGCGGCCAGGCTCAGGGTGCGAAGCGCCAGCGTTGAGAGCCTGCGCACACTGCCCATCATGCGACCGAACACGGTGCCGCCCAAGGTCGCACCGATCGACAGGAAGATGACGGCGTAGAACTCGACGGTGCCCTGGGGGTCGGCAGGCGAGGTCGGGGCGACGTCCTCGACGCTGGGTGCCAGGCCCGCCTTGGTGGCGATCGCGCGTCCGACGGATTCGGCGGCGTTGGCGACGCTGCGGCCACCACCACCGGCGACGTAGATCTTCATCTCGCCGGTTTGGCCGACGACGAAGGCGGCGTCGGTCTTGCGGTCGTAGACCTGCTCGCGCGCGGCGGTGGCGTCGGCGACCTGAGTCACCGACAGCGTGTCCTGTCCGCGGATGGCGTCGACCACCTGTGGTGGCCCGGCGACCGCGACGTCGAGGTGGTGCAGGGTCGGCTTGGCGAACGCACCGGAGTAACTCGCGATCATCGCGACGACGAAGACCGTCAGCGCAGCCATGACCAGGACCATGTTGCGGACGTCGGTTCGTGAGACGCGCCGGTTGGCTACGTCGAGGTGCGGAGCGTGGTGCTCGGGTGGAGCCTGGTGCTTGCCCATGGTGGTTCCCTTCCTAACGGGGTCGGTGAGAGGTGGCCGGAAGACCAAGCAGCGCGTCGACGGTGTCGAGCGCGGCGGTCACCCGGCCTCGGAGATCGGTGACTGGTTCGGTTGGCGAGGGGTCTTCCATCCAGGACCGGAGCACTTCCTGAAACCCGCCGACGAGGAATCGGCTGACCGCCTCTGGGGCGATGTCGGCGATCGGGCCGACGACTCCCATGCCCTGCGCCGCGATCTCCTCGCAGGCGGGCAGCAGTTCGGCGCGGAACGCCGCGACCACCCGCTGGGTGACCGCGCTCGGCACGACGTTGCGGTACATCGTGCGGTGTTCGGCGGCGAAGTCGAAGAGGCTGAGAATGCGCGATCGTGCGTCGCCCTCGATGGCCTCGGCGGCAGCGGAGAACGCGACGGCGAAGGCCGTCGCGACCGCATCGTCGCGGTCGGTGAAGTGGCGATAGAAGACCTGCCTGCTCACGCCGGCCCGCGTCACCAGGTCGCCGACGGTGATCTCGTCGACGGCACGTTCGTGTGCCAGTGCGAAGGCGGCGTCGCGCAGCAGGTTGCGGACGCGTTCGGCGCGGGGGTCGGCGCTATGCGTTCGAGTGGGCACGGCGACGAGTTTAAGCGACTTCGTGGACACTTGACTACGAATTATTAGGTTAACTAAGACACCTGCGAGCGCTGGTGTGACGCCCGCCTCTCGGGCGTATTAGCGTGACGGCCATGATTCGATGTGTCCGGCTGTGGACGGGCCAGGACGGCACCTCCCATGTCGAGATCGGTCGGCTGGACAC
>NZ_JBOGDD010000234.1:0-2027 GCF_050701675.1 Mycobacterium sp.
TGACTGGGCGGTGGCCGCGGCGGGCGCCACCGTAACCCTCGACGAGGCGCAGGGCGCGATCGTCGCCGCACGGGTAGGGCTGACCGCCGTCAACCCGGACGCCGAGGCGCTGCACGCACTCGCCGACTCGCTCTCATCCAAGCCGGCCACCGAACAGACCTTCGCCGAAGCCGGCCGGCTGGCGGCGGAGGCCTGCGCACCGGTGTCCGACATGCGGGGCAGTGCCGACTACAAAAGGCACCTCGCCTCGGAACTGACCATCCGCACACTCCGTACTTCGATCGAGCGGATCCGCAACACGCCAGGGCAAGCCCCCCAAGGAAATCAGAGGACCAACTGATGCAAGTGAGCATGACGGTGAACGGCGAACCGGTGACCGCCGACACCGAGCCGCGGATGCTCTTGGTGCACTTCCTGCGCGACCAGCTGCGGCTGACCGGGACGCACTGGGGCTGCGACACCAGCAACTGCGGCACCTGCGTCGTCGCGGTGGACGGCGAACCGGTGAAGTCCTGCACGATGCTGGCGGCGATGGCCGCCGGGCACGACGTCGGGACGGTCGAGGGTATGGAGGTCGATGGCAAGCTCGACCCCGTTCAGGAGGGATTCATGCAGTGTCACGGATTGCAATGCGGATTCTGCACTCCCGGCATGATGATCACCGCCCGCGCGCTGCTCGACCGTGATCCCGATCCGGACGAACACACCATCCGAGAGGCCATCTCCGGGCAGATCTGCCGATGCACCGGCTACACCACGATCGTGCGCTC
The DNA here is from genome assembly GCF_050701675.1 of Mycobacterium sp. Lineage (GTDB taxonomy): Bacteria > Actinomycetota > Actinomycetes > Mycobacteriales > Mycobacteriaceae > Mycobacterium. The sequence continues at coordinate 771 of NZ_JBOGDD010000234.1, forward strand.
GATCCAATGGGCGGCGCGCCATGGCCGGGAGGACTTCGCGCCGGCCGCGCAGACCGAGGCGACCCTCGGGGGCGACGCGGGCGACCACCTCGTCGAAGCCGGGAGCACGTCATGACCACCCTGCAAGAACCGGTGTCGCGTCCGCTGTCCGAGAACGACACCGCCGACAACGACAAGAAGCCCTGCGGCCACGGCCGGATGCTGCGCAAGGAAGACCCACGCTTCATCCGCGGTAAGGGCAACTACGTCGACGACATCAACCTGCACGGCATGCTTCACCTGGCCATCCTGCGATCTCCGTATGCCCATGCCCGAATCGCCTCCGTCGATGTGTCTGCGGCCCAGGCACATCCGAAGGTAAAGGCGGTGGTGACCGGAGCCGATCTCGCGGAGAAGGGCTTGGCGTGGATGCCGACGCTGTCCAACGACGTCCAAGCCGTGCTCGCCACCGACAAGGTGCGCTTCCAGGGGCAGGAGGTGGCGTTCGTCGTCGCGGAGGACCGCTATTCGGCGCGCGACGCACTCGAGCTCATCGACGTCGACTACGAGCCGCTCGATCCGGTCGTCAACGCCCGCACGGCGCTCGACCCGTCCGCCGAGATCATCAGGACCGACCTCGAGGGCAAGACCGACAACCACTGCTTCGACTGGGAGACCGGCGACGCCGCGGCAACCGACGCCGCCTTCGCGAAGGCAGATGTGGTCGTTACGCAGGAGATGGTCTATCCGCGAGTGCATCCGGCACCGATGGAGACCTGCGGTGCGGTCGCCGATCTCGACCCGGTGAGCGGGAAGCTCACGCTGTGGTCGACCACACAGGCACCGCACGCCCACCGGACGCTGTACGCCTTGGTCGCAGGACTGCCCGAGCACAAGATCCGCGTCATCGCACCCGACATCGGTGGCGGCTTCGGCAACAAGGTGCCCATCTACCCGGGTTATGTGTGCGCGATCGTCGGCTCGTTGCTGCTCGGCAAGCCGGTGAAGTGGATGGAGGACCGCAGCGAGAACCTGACCTCCACCGGTTTCGCCCGCGACTACATCATGGTCGGCGACATCGCCGCGACCAAGGACGGCAAGATCCTTGCGATCCGGTCCAACGTGCTGGCCGATCACGGCGCGTTCAACGGCGTCGCATCGCCGATCAAGTACCCGGCCGGCTTCTTCGGGGTCTTCACCGGCAGCTACGACATCGACGCCGCGTACTGCCACATGACCGCCGTGTACACGAACAAGGCGCCGGGCGGGGTGGCCTAT
>NZ_JBOGDD010000235.1:0-1642 GCF_050701675.1 Mycobacterium sp.
TGTCGGCGTTCAGACCGATGTGCACCGAGGGGATGCGCGAGGACGTCGCCTCCTGCAAGGCAGGGGGCAACAGCAGGGAACCGACCGTGTGCCAGATGCCGACCGCCGCCGGCCGTCCCTTGAGGTAGTTGTAGGCGGTCACCATGTACGCGCCGCCCAGTTCGGTAGCCGGATTGACGGTAGGCAGCCCCGACTCGGAGACCGCGTGGGCGATCTCGTGAGTCGAGTGGCCGATGTAACCGAAGACGATCTCGGTTCCGTACTCGCGCAGCGTCTGCACGATGGCTTCTGCACCCGAAATTGACATTGGTATCTCCTTCATTCTTGTGTTTGACCTCCCAGGCCGTAGATCATCGGCCAGCGAAGCGGGGTGGACGTTTTTGCCGGAAGGCAGCGATGCCCTCGGCGGCATCTTCGGTGTGGCGCAGGATCTCGTTGACGGCCTGTTCCATTCGCAGACCTACGGTCAGGTCGGTGTCTCGTGAACGCACGGCCAGTTCCTTGGTGGCCTGAACGGCCAGCGGCGCGTTTCGGGCCACCCGCGCGGCCACCTCCAGCGCCTGATCGGCGAGCTCCGTGGGCTCCACGACTCGGTTGATCAGCCCATAGTGCAGTGCCCGGTCGGCGTCCCACAGATCTCCGGTGAGCAGCAGTTCCATCGCGATCGGATACGGCAGCTGATCGAGCGCGCGTTGCGTGCCACCGTTCCCGGCGATCACGCCGCGCTTGACCTCGCTGAGGCCAAATCGTGCAGAGGGCACCGCGAGGCGGATGTCGGTGGCCATGAGCAGCGTCATACCACCTCCGACGCAGATGCCGTTGACTGCGGCGACGACCGGCTTCCACACCTCTAGCCCCCGGTTGAGCAGTTGCCCGCGCTGGGTCGCCCACAACTCGGCGATCGGCTCTTCTCGCCCGAGGAACGTCTTGATGTCAGCGCCGGCACAGAAGGCGCGATCACCCGCACCGGTGATGACTGCGGCCCTGATACGGTCATCGTCGCGCACCCGGGTCCAAGCCTCCGACAGCTGGGCGTACGCCTCTACGTCCAACGCATTCAAGGCTTTCGGGCGGTTGATCGTGATCAGCGCCGTGGCTTCGATGACTTCGAAGTCGATCATCAGCCCTCGTAGCGGGTCAACAGCATGGCAAGACCCTGGCCGCCACCGATACACAGCGTCACGATCCCCGACTGAAGGTCGCGGCGCACCATGTCCTTGGCAGCCCGAACGGTGAGGATCGCTCCGGTGGCTCCCACCGGGTGCCCCAGTGCAATGGCGCCCCCGTAGGGGTTGGTCTTCTGCTCGTCGAGTTTCGCGTCGCGGATGACGGCGACGGCTTGTGCGGCGAACGCCTCGTTGAGCTCCACTACATCGACGTCGGCCGGCGAGCGGCGAGTCTTGCTGAACAACTTGCGCAGCGCCAATGTCGGTGCGTATCCCATGATCTCGGGTTCTAGCGCTGCGGTGGCGACGGAGTCGATCACGACGAGGGGTTTGAGTCCGTGCTCGCGGGCATAGGCTTCGCTGGTCACTACCAGAGCCGCTGCGCCGTCGTTGATTCCCGAGGAGTTGCCGGCGGTGACGGTACCGTTCACGGCGAACGCCGGACGCAGACTGGCCAATTTGTCCAGGGTGGTCTC
>NZ_JBOGDD010000236.1:0-1766 GCF_050701675.1 Mycobacterium sp.
GCTCATTCTTGCCTGATCCTGCTCGAATTGCCTGGATCGGGTTGCCGTAGTCCATGCCGGAGTGGTTCCGTGCATCGTGCCCAACTCACCGGACGTACTCACCGAGATACGCGACCTCATCGGCGCCCACGCCAGACCCGGCATGACGACGGCGATCGACGGGCTGCAGCTGTCCAAGGTCACGACCGGTCCCGAGAGTCCCGACTACTCGCTGACGGAACCTCTGTTGGTGGTCATGGCCCAAGGCGGCAAGCGACTGCTGCTCGGCGACCAGGTGCACGAATACCGATCGGGGCAGTACCTGTTGGTCACTGCCAATCTGCCCGTCACGGGCCACTTCTTCGACACCAGCGCGGCGAAGCCCGCATTGGGCATGGGCCTGGTCTTGCGGCGGGCCGCCATCGCCGACCTGGTGTTGCAGGACCCCCGGTGGTCGCGCGGCACGCCGCGGGCGACTGCGATGGCTACCGGCGATGCGCCGCCCGATCTGCTGGATGCGGTCCTGCGCATGCTCCGCCTGCTCGATCACCCCGCGGACGCACCGGTGCTCGCACCGCTGGTCGAGCGGGAGATCCTGTGGCGCGTGCTCACCGGCCCCCACGGCCACACGCTGCGTCAGATCGGGCTGGCCGACGGCGACCTCGCGCACGTCAGCCGGGCCATCGGGTGGATGCGGCAGAACTACGCCGAGCCCATGCGCATCGAGGACCTCGCGCGGACCTGCGGTATGAGCGCGTCAGCCTTCCACAGAAGCTTCCGCGCGGTTACGGCCATGAGCCCCTTACAGTTTCAGAAGCGCATCCGCCTGCAGGAGGCGCGCTCACACGTGGTGTCACAGCCAGGTGACATCGCAGCCGTCGGGCATCTGGTCGGCTATGACAGCCCGTCGCAATTCAGCCGTGAGTATCGCCGACTGTTCGGGGCGCCGCCGGGTCTGGATGCGCGGCGCCTCCGCGAGACGGGTGCCGCGATGACCACGGGGTCGGTGATGTGACGCCGCTACGACGCTTCCGGCCGCTTGGCGCGCCCGGATAGCACGCGGTACCGACAGATTCAGGGTCTGAGATCGGGTTCATCCACAGTTGCCGATTCGTCCCCAACCTGGGGTTTTAGTCTGGCGGGCGTCGGAGTCCTCGTTTAAACTCGAATGCATGTTCGACGATCTGGTGACCGGGACCGCGGGGACTCGCGGAGCTTCCGCCGTCAGTGCCTGGACCCGGGTGGAATCCGCCGCCTGCGCCCGGCGGCTGGCCGCGATGGTCACCATGCTCGACACCGCGCACGCCGCCGACGGGTCCGCTGATCGTGAACAGTGGTGCATCGACAACTGGGCCGCAGTCTGTGCCCACATCGGCGCCACCGCATGCATGACCAGCGGAACCGCCTCGAGCTTCTTGCTGGTGGCCACCGCGCTGCGGGACCGGTTGCCGAAAGTGCAGGCCCTCTTCCTGGCCGGGCTGATCGATTACCGGATGGTCAAGGCCATCGTCACCCGCAGCATGCTGATCACCGACCCCGAGGCACGGCGCGCCCTGGACACCGCCCTGGCTGAGGCGTTGGCGACGTGGGAACCGATGTCGATCGAGAAGACCGAACAGAACATCGACACATTCATCGAACAGGTCGACCCGCACGCAGTACGCCGCACCCACACCAAGGCGCGCTCCCGCTCGGTGGACATCTCCATCGACGACGGCACCGGGCTGGCCATCCTGTTCGGCACCCTGTTCGCCCCCGACGCCACCGCCCTGGACAGTCGCCTGAAC
>NZ_JBOGDD010000237.1:0-1536 GCF_050701675.1 Mycobacterium sp.
CGGAGGCCCTGAGTACCGGGATGCCTACGTGACGACGGCGAATGTCGGCGGCCGCGAGGTTGAGGGAGTCGGCGCTGGAGCGCTCTTTCGGGTCGATCTTAGCGTGCAGGGCCGTCCGGAGTACTACTCAAGGATTGTGATTTAGTCTCGCCGAGGCGCGTTGTTCGTCACCGGACATTCGGAGCGCGTTCGCCTAGCATATCGCAGCGGGAGAACGCGCTCCGTTTCGGCTCAGATCGACTTCAGGACCCGGACGCGGTCGGCGACGGCGCGCCGGGCGACATCGGATTCGAAGGCGATGGAATCGAACTCGTGTGGGGCGCCGGGGTGCAGATGGAACTCCACCGGCACGCCGGCACGGCTGAGCTTCATCGCGTAAGCACTGTCCTCGTCGCGAAAAACGTCGATCTGGCCGACCTCGATATAAGCTGGGGGCAAGCCAGAAGCGTCCTCGAGCCGGGCCGGGGCCGCCGTAGCGGGGACGTCGGGTCCGCCGTCCGCCTCGCCGAGCAGCGCAGGCCATGCGGTAGCGCTGTCGTCGTAGGACCACAGCGCGTAAGGCGCAATGTAGGGGTCGGGCGTCCTGGTCCGGTCGTCGAGCATGGGCATGATGAGGATCTGGCGGGCGATCTTCGGACCACCTCGCTCGCGCGCTAGGATCGCCAATGCGGCCGCCATGCCGCCCCCGGCGCTGTCGCCCATTACACCGATCCGGTCGGGGTCGATGCCAAGCTCTGAGGCATGGTCGTGCAGCCAAACCAGCGCGGCGTAGGCGTCCTCAAGTGGGGTCGGGAAGGGGTGCTCGGGGGCCCGGCGGTACTCAACGGACAGCATCGGCACCCCGCTGGCGGACGTGTAGCGAGAAACGGGTCCGTCGAACAGGTCGATGTGGCCGAGGATGTACCCGCCGCCATGGAAAAACAGCACGGCCGAGCCCGGCGCGACGCCGTCCTTGACATACCAACGCATCTTGACTTGCTCGCCATCGTCGGACGTCGCATAGTGCTCGCTCGTCTTCACATCGGACGGACTTGGCTGAGCCGCACCCGCGGCACCGATGATCGACTCCCACATAACTCGGCGCCCGGCAATATCGCCGACTGCAGGTAGCGCGGCTCCCGCAGAGGCCTCGGCCATCGGGGCCAGGGCAATGGCAATCTCTGGATCTAGGGCGAATGCCATGGTCACTCCTTTCTCTTTGAATGGGTTAATCAGGATTGACGTTCTGGCGAAAGGCGTCAGGCATTGGAGGGGATAACGATGACCTTGCCGAAGAGTAGGCCCGCGGCCGCCCTGGCGTGGACCGCCGGGAGCTCGGCCAGAGGCACCCGCTCCGCGACGTTGACGCTAAGTTCGCCGCGGTCGACCATTGCCACGAGCTGAGATAGCTGATCGACGTCGCTTCGGACGTAGACGTTTATGCCGCGCACACCGCGCTCCTCGTCGGCGGGCGCGGGCATCCACACGGTCGTGTTTACAACAACACCCCCAGGACGGACCCAGACAACCAGGGCGGCCAGCGCCGCCGGGTCGACT
>NZ_JBOGDD010000238.1:0-5805 GCF_050701675.1 Mycobacterium sp.
GAGGTGTACACCTCCACGCGCCGTTTCGACACCGTGGGTTACTGGCGGCTCTTCGTCCGATGGACCTTCGTCTCGGTCCTGCCGGGGCGGATGCAGAAACTGTTCGGTTACGACATCATCCGTTAGGCGTGCCCGCGGACACCAAGCCCACGTCCACCCGCGCGAACTGATCCCTGCGGTAGTGGTCGGCGCAGGCCGACCGTCGGATCTTGCCACTGGTGGTGATCGGAATCGCACCACGCGGCACCAGCACCAGGTCGGCGGCGGTGATGCCGTGCGCCGTCGAGATCGCGGACGTGACATCGCGTTTGACGGTCTGGTACGCCTGAAGGATGTCTTCCTCGGTGGCGCCGCGCTTCTTGACTTCGATGATCGCGACCAGCTGTTCGCTGCGATCGTCCTGCACCGAGATCGCCGCAACGCGCCCGCCCGTCACCTCCTGGATCGTGGCCTCGATGTCATCGGGGTAGTGGTTGCGGCCCCGAACGATCAAGAGGTCCTTGATGCGTCCGACGATGTACAGCTCGCCATCGTGAATGAACCCCAGATCTCCGGTCCGCAGCCAGGACTCCTCCGAGGCGCCGTTGACCGCGTCGACGATCTTGGCGTTGAACGTCTGCTCGCTCTGTTCGGACTTCTCCCAGTAACCCAGGCCCACGTTGTCTCCGTGGACCCAGATCTCGCCGACCCTCCCCGGCGCGCATTCCGCGCGCTCGTCGGGGTCGACGATCCGCACCTCGGCCGGATCGGGTGTTCCGTAGCTGACCAGGGGAGTGGCGCCGTCGCCACCGGAGGGCCGCGCCTGGCCCTCGGACAGCTCTTCGAGGTCGAAGTTGACGATCTTCGTCACGTCGTCGGGTTCGCGGGTGGCCACGTATAGCGTCGCTTCGGCCAGGCCGTAGCAGGGCTTGATCACTCTGTTGGACAGGCCGAAGCGGCTGAACCGCTGGACGAAGCGCTTGAGAGTGGCCTCGTGAACACGCTCGGCACCGCTGATGAGGCCGACGACGCCGCTGAGGTCGAGTCCGGCCATGTCCTCGTCGGAGGTCCGTGCAGCCGCCAGCTCGAAGGCGAAGTTGGGTCCCGCCGTCAATGCCAGGGGACTGCCGGCCAGCAACTGGATCCACCGTGCCGGCCTGGCGAGGAAGGACAGCGGCGTGGTGATCACCGTCTTCCAGCCACCGAGGATGGGGGCACACACGCCCAGGATCAGCCCCATGTCGTGATAGAACGGCAGCCAGGACACTGCGGTGGTGCCCGGTGGTGCGACCTTCCCGTACTCGGGAAAGAAGTCGCGCATGATCTGTTCGAAGTTGGCGGACAGATTCCGGTAGGTCACCATCACGCCCGCGGGAGTTCGAGTGGATCCCGAGGTGTACTGCAGATAGGCCGTGGTCGGCCTGGCCTCCTTGCGGCGGACGGCGCGATGCCTGCCGTCCAGATCGAGCCGGTCGACTTCGATCAGGGTCGGCGCTGGCAGGTCGCCTTGCGGCTGAAGGTAGGGGGCCACGACCCCAGCCACCGATGAGGTGGTCAGCACCACGGCGGGGGCGGCGTCCAGCAGAACCGCGCCGACCCTCTCGTCGTGGGCGCCCACCATGGGCGTCGACAGCGGAACGGCGATGAGACCCGCCTCCAGCGAAGCGAGGAAGGCGACCAGGTAATCGAGGCCCTGGGGGGCGACGATCACGGCTCGGTCGCCGGTCTTGGCAATGTCACCGAACTCGCGCGCGAGGTTCGTCGTCCGGCGGTACAGCTGCGCCCACGTCAGACTGGTCGAGACGCCATCCCAATCCTGCTCGTAGTCAACGAAGGTGAACGCCGTGTCATTCGGCTGCAGGCTTGCGCGTTCGCGGAGAATCTCCGGGATCGACGAGTCTGGCATTGCTGGCCTCTCTCAACGGCATTGCGGGAAAACGTGTATCGAGCTTAAGGAATGAGAACACGAGACGCGCGGCTAGGTGACGTGGCCGGTGCGGTAGGGCGGATGCCGCCGCCGCGCTGCGCGGTTGATGGCAGGATCAGCAAAGCAGGTGGCATTCACTGTGATTCGGATCCGGTCTCCGTTGACTGCGCGGCGGGTGTGGCCGCGGGCCGCTGAGCACGGTCGCGAGGGCGGGGTGATGCGCAGCGGCCGCGTCGACCGGTCCGTCGATCGGTTGCCAGTGATGACACGGTACATACGTGCAGTGACCGCGACCACGTCGAGTGCCACCGCGAGGATTCAGACCTGCGACGGTCGGAATCGATGGATCGCGGTTTCGACCCGATCGACGACGTCCCCGGTAAACGGCACCCGCCGGTAGCGGCGTGCTGCCGAACTCACCAGTTTGTCGGTCATCGCATCCTCGAGCCGATACCTGTCGTTCACCGGATCGTCGGTCCACAGCGATGAGACGATCTCACGCAGTCCGTCGACTCTCAGCAGATTGAATTCGCTGTGGTCCTCCAAGTTCATCGCACGGAGGCGTCCCATGGTCGACACGCGGATCTCTTCGCCGAAGGCATGGAATCCGTACAGGCCGTCGCTGTCCTCCAGTCGTGCCAGCCGACCCGGTCCCTCGTCAACGGTGGGATGACCCATCGGGTGACCCGTCAGTGACGCCCGTGTGCCCGTGACGTGGAACGATCCCTCCGCCTTCCGGTAGGGCTCGATGACATCGCCCGTAGCGCCGTCGGCGAACCTGTAGGAAATATTGAAGCCACCCTTGATCTTTCGGGCGCGCGCCGATGTCGTCGGCTGGAATCCCAGCCACGACCGCAGCAGCGCCAAGGCGTGGTACTGGTATCCCATCTGGGTCTGGCGGACGCTCGACACCTCGCCGAGACGGCCCTCTGAGATCAGTCGTCCGATCAGGCGGAACTGCGGCAGGTTCATGAAGTCCTCTGCGACACGAACCTGCGCCCATTGCCGAAACAGTGGAAGGTGGCGCAACGCGGCCACGCCGCTGATCGCAGGCGTGTCGACGACCAAGGCGGCGCCCGGTGCAAGGTGGCTGCATTCGCGCAGCACCGCGCCGTTGTTGGCCAATGTCACGGACATCAGCACCAAGTCGACGTCGGCGGGACGCACCGAGGCGAGGTCCGCGACCGCGTCCACCCCCCAAGGCTTGCCGGCGGCGCGGGCGTTCGCGACCTTCCGCGAGTGGATCGCGACGACCTCGACGCGTTCGTCGAGGAGCGCGAGCGCAGGGAGGAATGCGTTCCGAACCCGATACCCGGAGCCGACGACCAGCGCCCGCAATCGAGGGGTCACCGTATTGCGGTGCTCAGCAGACGTCGGCCGAGGCCGCGGGCCCGCCCCAGGGTGGCGGCCGTCGCGGTCACGGTATTCGTCCCCGAGGGATTCATCGGCCGTGCTAGGACCTCATCACCCCCATCGGGCAGTGGTGTCTCCGATCCGGCTCGTCGCTCGTCGACCACGGCACGCAGCCAGGGATCGTCGAGGTTGGCGAATGCATTCCGGAATTCGTCCAGACCGATTCGGTCGTTGGCCAGAGATGCGGGCTGGATCGACAGCTTGAGAATTCGGCGTCGCACGATGCTTCGGTTCGGCGCGGCCCGGTGGAAGTAGGACCGGTTCCATATCGCGGCCGTCCCCACCGACCCGACCAGTCGGACGACCTCACCGCCGGGGCGTAGCCCACCGCCGGGCGGTGCGGGCTGGAACTCGAACGGGCCGCTGTCGTCCGCGACCGGCGTCAGCAGGATGAAGATGCTGAGGTACCTCGGGTGGCGGGGCGTGAAGTGTTTGAGTGTCTCGTCGTCCTGGTGCCAGCCCTGCATCGCACCCGCGTGAATGTGGGACTTCGTCTGCGCTGCCGCGATCTCGTAGGAGTGACAGTGATACATCAGGGCCGACGGTTGGATGCCTGCGATGAGTCGGCGAACGGGATCGTTGAATAGCTCACCGAAGATTCCCGTGCTGACCAGTGCGTCGGCGCCGACGTACGAGCGGTGCTGGTCGTCGGCCGCGGCGAAGAGTGGATCGAGTCGGCGGTTCCACTGTTCCACGAGGTGTGTGGGCCACATGCCGGTCAGGTCGGCGATGCCCTCCTGTGTCAGCACGTCGGACAGGATTCGCTTCGACGTCAACTTCGACTCCCTCGGACGACGCGGTCGTCGTCTCACAGGGTGACGAGAATACCCATTCCCCGCCGCGGCTGCTGGCCGTGCGGCCAATCCGGTGCCGGTCTACGAAGTCAGCAAAGTAATTGCCGTTCACCAGAACTCGATCAGACGACGGATCCCGTCGAGTCATCCCGAGTTGAAACATTCTCTGGTGTAGAGATTCCCCCAACGGAGGGGCTGAGCTTCACCGCGACGATCGCACTGTCCGGCCACAGCTCCCTTGCGGTAGCGCGGCGAAGCTTCTCGCGCAGCGGTAGCTCGTGATCGACGTTCTTCACGCCAGGCACCTTGAGCAGTGGCACCACGTTGTACTGCCAGCCGTACCGGCGGTGCAGCGCCCGGTTGGCCTCCTCGGCTGCGGCGCCGTCCAGGATCGTCGCCTCACCGCGCACCGTGGAGATTCCCTCGGCGTACCTGCCGCGGTAGTCGCACGGCCAGAGTTCGACGGCCGGATTGGCGGCGATTCGGCGGGTCTTCGGGCCGATTTTCGTCCGGAAGGTCAGCAGGTCGCCGTCGAGCACGAACCAGATGGGGGTGTCGACGGCGCCGTTGTTGCGACGGTACGTCCGCAGCTGTGCGTACCGGGCCGAGGCGAGGGCGGTGAGAAGTTCTTCACGGGTCATTCGTCAATTCAACGACCTCGAGTTGACTCTAAGTCAAGCTGCTCCGATGATGACACCATGAGCCTGCCCATCGGCGAGGTCGTCGAGCGTTCCGGCGTTGCGGCCACCACCCTGCGGTTCTACGAGCAGGAAGGCCTGCTGAGCACCCCGGACCGGGTAGGGGGCCGCCGACGCTACGACGAGTCCGTGCTCACTCGACTCGAAGTGATCGGCCACTGCAAGGCGGCGGGGTTCAGCCTCGAGGAGATCCACCTTCTGCTGACCGACAACGCGCCAGGGCGACCGGCGAGTCGTTCACTTGCAGAAGCCAAGCTGACCGACATCGACGCTCAGATGACGACGTTGATCCGCGCCAGGGAGATCATCGAATGGGCCATGAACTGCCCGTGCCCTTCGGTCGACGCGTGTGACTGCGGTACCGAAGTGGTCAGTGGCTCGCCTTGCTGAACCACTTGGTCTTGACGCGCCACGAATGTGCCGACGTCAGCGCGAAGCCGGCGCCGCATCCGCACGCAAAGATCCAGACCAGCGTGCCATTCTCGACGGGCTGTAGCGACGGCACCAGCGCGGTGACGATGCGGACGGTGCAGGCGAGCATGCCGCTGACGCAGGCGGCCAGATAGACGTTGGCGACCGTGCGCGAGCGGGGATCCTTGCGCAGGACGAGCAGCGCACGCGATCCGTATCCCAGAAGGTAGATCAGGGTGCCGCAGAGCAGCACCCAGTAGGCGCTGAGCCAGAAGTCGGTCTGAAGCTGGAAGAAGTCCGCGCTGTAGATCGCCGCGCCGTTGCCGAGGGAGAACGTGCCAAGCAACAACGGGATGCACAACGTCGCGGGGCGTTCCACGTACTGCTTGAACGTCGTCTGCATCGCGTTGTCGTCCTGGAGTCGGCCCAGTGCGTTGTACACGACCGCCGACGCGGCCACCACGTACATGTCGTGACCGATGTAGTCCTCGAGATTCCACATGCCCGTGAGCGAGTGGAGCCAGTGGCCCAGCGTCTCGGAGGCGAACGGTGACATCAGGAATACCGTCGCGCCCTGCAGGGC
>NZ_JBOGDD010000239.1:0-5211 GCF_050701675.1 Mycobacterium sp.
GTCAAGAAGTACGCAAATGGCTTCTTCAGCTTGATGGTGACGGTCTTCTTGCCGTTGTCGGCAGTGATCGTGTCGACGTTCGGCCACGATGCGTGCTTGACGTTGCCCAAGGCATCACCGAAGGCCCGAAACTCGAAGTTCTTCTTGACATTCTCGGCGTCCAGCGGACTTCCGTCGCTGTAGGTCACGCCGTCACGGAGAACGAAGGTGTACGTCAAGCCGTCGTCGCTGGCGGTCCACGACTTGGCGAGCCACGGCTTGATGGTCGTACCGTCGGGGTCGCGCCACACCAGACGGTCGAACACGTTGTTGGCGATGGGCTGAGCCTGGTACCAGTTCAGATCAGACAGCAGGAAGGACTTCAGCGGCTGGTAGTCGAGGTACGTCAGGTGACCTCCCCGCTGCGGCTCGCCGCTCTCGGTCGACGAGCTGCTGTCATTGGCACTACTGCAGCCCGCAAGGAGCAGGATGCCGGCGGCGACTGCTGCCACGGTCGTTCGGATATGCCGTCTTGGCACGGTAGGAAATCCCTTCTTATTATGTTCAGGCACAGCAGTTTTCGTGAGAGCGGATGGTGGTTGGTTGCGGGGGTTCGTCGTCAGCTGCCCGCTGCATATTCCAAGACGGGCTGCCTACCCTTCTCGTGGCGCTCAAGCCTTCCGCCCGGAATGGCCGCCAGGAGGTTGACCGTGTAGGGATCTGCTGGCGATGCGAACAGGTCCTTCGTGCTTTTCGACTCCAGCAAACGCCCCTGATTGAGCACCGAGACGTGCGTCGCGATCTGCCTGACGAGGCCGAGGTCGTGCGAGATGAAGACATACGTGAGGTTCTGAGCTTCTTGCAGGCTCAGGAGCAGCTCAACGATCCGCGCCTGCACGGTCACGTCGAGCGCCGACGTTGGCTCGTCCAGCACCAAGATTCGCGGCGACAGAGCCAACGCCCGCGCAATTGCTACGCGCTGCCGTTGGCCGCCAGAGATTTCCATGGGCTTCCTGGCGAGGAAGTCGCGGGAAAGGCCGACCTGATCCAGTACGTGCAGAACCGCGGCTCGCCGCTCCGCGCGATCGTGCAGACCGTGGATGTCCAGTGGTTCCCGAACGATCTGCTCCACGGTGTATCGGGGATCCAATGCGGAGAGCGCGTTCTGGTAGACGAGCTGGAGCTGTCGCGCATTGGGATTCGTATCTGCAGGATGGGCGGGAAGGCGGCGCCCGAAGACGTCGACCTCTCCTGCGCCGAAATCGAGCAGCCCGGCGAGGATCCGAGCCAGAGTCGTTTTGCCGGAACCTGATTCACCCACCACCGCGTGGATGGTGCCCTCGCCGATCGTCAGGCTGAGGTCGTCGACAGCCGGCGCACTCGCGTCGGCCCGGCCGTTTCGATTGGGGTACACCTTCGTCAGGTTGCGAATCTCGATCACGGCGTCTGCCGCATCTTGCCCGGCGCGCTCCGGTCGACGGATCGCCTCCGACGCGAGCCCCGGCGCATCGGCGATGAGCCGCTGGGTATATGCCGCTCGTGGTTGCCGAAGGACGTCCGTCGTCGGACCTGCCTCTTCGATCTGGCCGTCGTTCAGGACGACCACTGAGTCGCTGCGGTCATGCGCCAGGCCGAGATCGTGGGTGATGAGCAGAACCCCGAGCTGCAGTTCGGCCTGGAGCTCGTCGATCAGGTCCAGGATGACTGCCTGAACCGTCACGTCGAGAGCCGAGGTGGGCTCGTCCGCGATGAGCACCTTGGGGTTGCCCGCGATCGCGGCCGCGATCAGCACACGTTGGAGCTGACCACCGGAGAGCTCGTGTGGATACGAATCGGCCTTGCTGTGGGCATCCCGGATGCCAACGCGGTCCAGTAACGCAACGGCGTCACTTTGTGCCTGGCGACGGCCGAGACCGCGATGCAGCGTCAGAGACCGCGCTACTAGCGTGCCCACCTTCTTCAGCGGGTCCAGCGACCCGACTGGGTCTTGTGGGATGTATGCGAGAAGTCGACCCCGACGGGCGCGCCATGCCCGCTGACCAAGTCCGACGACGGAAGTGCCGTCAAGCGTCGCATCACCTGAGGTGATGCGACCGTTGGGCGGGAGGAGGCCCGCGACCGCTTGGGCGATCGTGCTCTTGCCAGAGCCCGATTGCCCGACAAGCGCTACGGTCCGACCGGCGGGGACGGCAAACGTCACGTCGCGCACAACCGTACTGAGTTCACGGGAGCGACGACGCTTGTAGCCGACGCTCAAGGCGTTGACGCCCAACAGGATCCGTGGCTCGTCAGGTGTGATTGCGGGGACCATCAGCCGACCCTCCTGCGCACGAACTGGCTGATTCGGCTGATCGCCAGCACCGAGAACACGATCGCTCCCGCCGGATAGATCAGCAATCCAGGGGACGCGACGATGTATTTCCGTCCCTCGGAAACGAGCCGGCCCCACTCCGGTTCTGGCGGTGGTGCGCCGTATCCGAGATAGCTCAGGGATGCAATCCACAGGATCGCCGAACCGAACTGCAACGCCGACAGCGCGAGAACCGACCCGTACGAGTTCGGGAGCACATGCGTAGCCAGAACCCTGAACCGCCCCGCTCCAAGATGCGCGGCGGCCTCCACGAACTGAAGATTCCGCACCGTGAGCACTTCCGATCGCATCAGCCGGGTGAAAGTCGCAATGCTCGCTACGCCAACCGCGACGGCAGCACTGAACTGCCCGAATCCGAGAGCCACGACCACCACCATCGAGAGCAACAGGCCAGGAATGGATAGCAGAACGTCGACGATCCGACCGATGATCGTGTCCGTGATACGGCCGAAATACGCACCGAGAAGGCCCAATACGACGCCAGCAGCCAAGCCGATGAACACGGCCATCAAGGATCCGGCCAACGTGCGACTGGTGCCGTAGACGATTCTCGAATACAGATCGCGGCCTAGGTAGTCGGTCCCAAGCCAGTAGTCATGGGATGGCGGGAGGAACGATTTTCCTACCTCTTCAAGTGGCCCGTGGCTCGTGGCAAGTCCGGGGAGGAGCACGAACACGAGCAGAGCGAACACCCAGATGAAGGCCAGCACGTCACCAAGGCGAACGTCTCGGACGGCGGCGCGCCACAGACGGCCTGACTTCGCCGTTGGCAGGCGCGCGGCGCCCGGTGCGAGCGAAGCGACGGGAGGTGACACCGTCGCCGACGCATCAAGGCTGCCGGTCATGTCGACTTGTCCAATCCGCCCTGCACGAGCTGCCGCGCCTTCCGAGACACACGTCGTTGCGCAGAAGGCGGCGAGCTCTTGTCGACCCGCGGATCAATCAACGGATACACCAGATCGGTGATGAGATTGAGCGTAGTGAAGATCGCCGCGACCAAGACCGTCACGAACAGAACGACTGGGCTGTCCTGGTAGGTGACGGCCTGCTCGGTCTGCCATCCGATACCCCTGCGGTTGAAGATGATCTCGGTGATCACCGACCCGGCAAGAAGCTCTGCCGCCGTCAAACCCAGCAAGGTAACTGCTGGAATCGCAGTGTTCTTGAGAATGTGGCCGCCGACAATCCGCCGCATGGTGTTGCCCTGAGCCCGCAAGGTAGCGACGAACGGTGCGCGTGACGATTTCTCCAGCCCCTGCAGGAGCACCTGGGCAATGGGAGCGCAGACCGCGATGGCCAACGTGAGCGCAGGCAACAACAAGGATCTGAAGCCTTCATCTCGGATGCTCGACACCCAGCCGAGTTGGAACGAGAAGAAGTACAGGAAGAGCAACCCGGTCACGAAGGTCGGAACAGAAAGGAAGAACCCCGGGAGCGCGTGAAAGAACGATCGGACCGCCTGCCCGGGTGCGAACACTGCCGCCAGCGCAATGGCGGTGGATAGCACCAGCGAGATGACGAACGCGAGGAGCGAGAGCTGAAGGGTCGAGGGTAAGGCGCCGAAGACCATGTCATCGACGGGCAGGCCGGTTCGGAGGGAGTACCCGAAATCGCCCTGAAAGATCCGGCCGGTGTAGGCGATGAACTGCTCGAACAGACTCTTGTCCAGGCCGTAGTAGGCGAGCAGTTTCTGAGCATCGTCGTGCGGCAGCGGACTGTCGGGGTTCTCAATCCTCGAACGAATCGGATCCCCGGGCAGCACGTAGAGCACCACGAACACCAGGACGTACGTGAGAACAATGACCAGCAGCGCCTGCAACGTGCGACGCACGACGTAGCGCGAGTCAACTCGCGACAAGGGTCCCGTCACGTTCCGTGACGTGCTGACCGGACCGCGGCCGTGATCGACATGACTTCGCTCGGCCTCCGCGACGGCACCCACGGCCAGCACCTGAGCTGAGGCAATTCCGGTCCGCGGGGTGTCGTGATCCAACGAACGCATCCAACGATCATGGAGGTCGCCGTAGCCGAAACTCAGAGCTTCGATCTACGGAATCGCTGTAGCTGTCCTTAACTTGTCTAAAGGACTGATCGAGAAACATCCTGGTCGCTCGCGTTACCGGAGGCCAAAGGCAGGACCTGGGCGGCCGCTGTTCGAGGTGACCGCAGCCAACTTCACCAAGGATTCCCCGGCCGCCGTCGACACGCCACGAACCGATCGCGATCCGTTGTTGGCAGCGAGCATTAGTCGAAGCCGACCTCGGTGAAGGCAAACCCGCGACGTCAGCGAGAGACAGTGACTGTTCAGGTATGAGAATGGGGCCGTTCCGAAGCGGGAGCACCGCCGGCCCGGTCGATGGCGCGCAGCTCGTCGAGGCTGTCGGCGAGGGTGCGGCCTGCCAATGCGCCGAGGACGGCTGCCTCGGTCTCGTCGGTGAGCCTGACGAAGTACTCAGCGGAGTGGTTGGTGACCAGGCACTCCCGAGGGCCATCCGCCCGGGGGGCCCACAGCGGCTTGTCGCCAACGGATGAGCGATAGATCTCTCCCAGTGTGATCTGGTCCGCGGATCGGCCGAGGCGGACACCCCCGCTGCGGCCCTTGATGGACGCGACGAGACCGTCCTGCACCAGCGGGACCATCAGCTTGCGCACAAGGCTCGGGTTCGTGTTCAGACTCCTGGCGAGCTGCCTCGAGCTGAGGACCGGACTGCCCTCCTCCTCGGCATGCCCCAGCAGGAGCATGGCCTTGAGCGCACTGGAGAACGTCACGTCCAGCATGCTCGCCACCCCCTTCTTCCGCCGCTTTCGTCCCGGCGGCCCACGACGTCCCATATTAGCAACTTTTACAGTTGCATTTCCGC
>NZ_JBOGDD010000240.1:0-4432 GCF_050701675.1 Mycobacterium sp.
TCCGCCACGCACGGTCTTGTTGCGCTCGTTTAGCTCTGCCGAGGCCACTTGGCTGAATAGCTTGAAGTAGCGGCGAGTTTGGGGGCTGACGAACCATGGCCAGGCGGCGGCCAACTGCGATAGGAAATCAGGCGAGGACGGCAACGCGCTCCGCGCGGCCTCCAGTTGGCGCTGACGTGCGCGGGCAAGCGCGAGTTCAATCAACTGGTGACGACTGCTGAAGTGGTGCACCAGCATCCGGGCGCTGGTATCTGCGGCCGCGGCGAGCCGATCCAACGACGCTCCAGGCAAACCATTGTCGACGAGATCGGTCGTGACTGCCTCCAGGAGACGATCCCGTCGCTGATGATCAACCGTGCGTGACACTCTCCAAGTGAATCATGTAACGTCGATTACACATTCCAAGTGGGGGGTGCAGTACGGCCTCTTCGCTTGTCCACCAATCCCGAGGAGTGGTCGTGCTGCGCGCAATCTACGTTCGAACCCTCAAGCCGGGCATTACCGATGAGCAGTTCGTGGCGTCTTGGATGCCTGATGAGCACACTCGCTCTTCATATCCGGCCGCCGTGACCGTCGCGCGGTCCTTGGCGAATCCGCGCCAGGTGTTATCGGTGTTCGACATTGACGTGAATCCGGAACGACTCGCCGACGTGCTACCCGATCTCGTGCATCCCGATTCCGAGGCCAGGCTGGCAGTGATCGTTGAATCTACGCAGATCGAGGACGTTTTCACCATCGCCGACCACTTCGGCGCAGACCAATCGCCAGGTGCGTAGTTCAACCACCCTTCGAGATCGTGATGGTGGTCCACGCGCCGACGTGGATGCGGTCGCCGTCGGCGAGCGGGACTTCCTCGCCGTTGACCAGCAGCTGCTCGCTGCCGTTGAGGCTGGTTCCGTTGGTCGAACCGAGGTCTGTGACGGTGAGTGCGGAGTCGCGGACCTTCAGCACCGCGTGTTGCGTGGAGACACCGCGGTCGGCGGGTTGAAGACCGAGGTCGATCTCGGGGTCGACGCCCTGGTCGCGGTTGTGCCTTCCGATCAGGGTCGTGTCGTGCCGCAGGGTGATTCGACGTTCCGGGAAGTACTGCGGAAAGTCGACGGTGTCCGGGCCGCCGCGGGCGAGCACGCGGTCATGGAACTCGCGGTCGGCGGCGACCACAGCGGTCCACACCACGGGTTCGACCGCGTCGGCCGACTGCGGAGGCGTCGCGGGCGGGGGCAGTGCGGAGTCGTGTCCGCACGTCTCGCAGAAGCGACCAGACACCGACGCCCCACACGACGGGCACGCCTTCGCCACGGGCCCGGCAGACGAGCCGGATTGTGCTGCAGGCGTTGCCATCTGAGCGCCGCACACGTCGCAGTAGTCGGCGGTAGCCGAGGTGTGCCCCTCTGAACAGGTCGGCATCAGGTTTCCTTCCGTACCCGCGCGGTCTTCGTCGATCGGGCGTCCAGGGCCATCTCGTCGGAGGCCGCGACCTCGCGCTTGAGGCGTGCCGTTCCCGTCCGCTCGTCGACCTCGATGACACCCCTGAGCAACTTGGCCGTTCCATCGTTGCCCGATTCCACCGCGAGTTCCATCGCTCGCTGCAGTTTCGCGGTCGCAGTCGCGACGTCCCCGTCCTTGCGTGCGCCCAACCCCTCCTGGACTGCCTGCGCCAGCTCGACCTGACCGGTGTAGTGCGCCACCCGGCGGCTGATCTTCGCCGACAACGCCGAGTCGGCGGTCCACACCGTCTTCACCAGGCCCTCACCCACGACCTCGTCGCCTGCGACGACACTCACCCGCGCCGCGAGTTTCTCCCGTCCCGCCGCGGCGGGCTCGACCTCGACCTGAACGTGGTAGTCGCGATCCTCCGCACCCCAGGAGCCCAGCGGATACTCCCCGATCTGAGCTGCGGCCTCGACACGACGGTGGGTGAGGTCTTCGACGGTCGGCGCGACCTGTTTGACGAACTCCACCCTGGCGCCGGCCGGTGTCCACAGACGCAGCGTCAGATCCGGAATCGTCTTGCCCATCGATGCCCGCATCATGGCGGCGAAGTCCTCGGCGAGATCTTCTGGATCGGCGACGATGTCCACGGTGCCGAGCAGCGCCGACGATATCGACCGCAGCTCGTCGACGCGCCAGTCCGTTCCCACTCCCCGGCAGTCGCAGGTGAATTGGCCTACGCTCGAGGCGATCTCGTGCTGCAGCTGCTCGGGCGTCTCGTGCTCGTCCTTGCCGTCGGTGAGCAGGATCGCATGGGTGAGCGCGCCTGGGAACTGCCCGACGACGTCCCGCGCGTAGGCAAGCCAGGTACCCATCGCCGTTCCGCCGTTGGGCCGTAGGCCGTCGACCGCCCGCGCGGCGGCCGCCTTGGTCGCCGCACTCGCGGTGGTCGGCACGCCCTCGGTGGGGTAGATGGGGCCGGCGTGCGCGGTCCCTGCGACGACGATGAAGTACGTGCCATCGGTGAGCTCGTCGATGGCTGCCGTGGTGGCGCGTTTGGCGGCGTCGAACTTGCCGGCAGGCTTCAACATCGACGTCGAGCAGTCGATGATGATGGCTTCGACGCGCACCGTGGGAGCGGCCACCGCGGCGACGTCGCTTCCTGCGGTGATGCTGACGATCGCGTCCACCGTCCCGGATCCCTCGGCGAGGTAGGGATTGTGGTCTACGTCAACCGAGATGCCTTGCTGTTCAGGTGAACTCATGAAGCCCCTTCGATCGGGATCAATACGACGGTGATGTTGTCCTGGCCGCCCGACTTCAAGGCGTGCTCGGTGAGCGCGCGCCCCGCCGAGGCCGGGTCGGTGCCGCTGCAGAAACGCGCGATATCGCCCGCGTCGGGAAGGTAGTTCCACAGCCCGTCCGAGCAGAGCAACAGTGCACCAGGACCGGCGACCGTGATCGTCCGCACGCTCGACTCGGACCACGGTATTGGTTCGGCGTCGGCGCCGAGCCAACGGGTGATCGTGTGTGCGCCGCGCAACACGACCTCCGACTCGGCGGATGCTCCCGCCGACATCAATTCCTGCGCGACGGAGTCGTCGACCGTCAGTTGTTGCGGGAGTCCTGGCGGTTCGGGCAGCCAGTATGCCCTGCTGTCGCCCACGTTTCCGACCGTGATGTCAACCTTCCCTGCGGCATTCGTCACGACCGTCGCCCCGGTATAGGTACACGACGGCGCGTTCGCCGGATCGAGTCCCGTACCCGCATCCACCGCCGCCTTCGCTGCGTCGGACAGCCCGGCCAGCACCGCCGTGCGCGGCTCCTTGGAGGCGGCGAGCGCGGTGAGCATCGCGTCCACACCGCCCTTGGAGGCCGCGACCGCCGCCACTTGGGGCTCACCGGAGGTGGACACCCCGTCGCACACCGCCGCTGCGATTGCGGGGTGCTCACCGGAGGCGCCTCGGCTCACCGTCCCCGCCGCGGCGGCATCCTCGTTCCTGGCGTGGTGCAGACCGCGGTCGGTGATCAGTGCGATCACGCCGAGGCGAGCCTCGTCACGGTCCGGCTCGGCGCGCCGGTGACCGCACGCGCTGCAGTACCCGTCGGCGAAGGTCGCGTTACCGCAGTCCGAACACGGGCCCTCCTGCGACAGCCCGCCACGTGGAATCGCGACCCGGTGGATCTCCGGCTGTGGCTCCTCGAAGAGCGGTCCGCCGCAGCTCTCGCAGAACCGATCCGCCACCCCGATGGGCGCTGCGCACTGCGGGCACGCGGTCTGCGCGGCCGTCATACCCGTGTCCTCGGTCGAACCGTATTTGCCCTCTCCACCAAGGCAATACGGTCCCACATTCCAGCCGTCTCGTGCGCCAACTCTCGGTAGCAGCGTTCCATGCCTGCCCGGATACCCGGCTCGTTGAAGTCGGCGCCAAGCAAGCGCGACGACTTGTTGGTGTTACCCGCCTTCAGCCAGCCCAGTGCCGCGTCAAACACCCGCAGCCGAATCGTCGCCCGCTTGGTGTTGGACTCCAGCGTCAGCGCACCTGCCCTCCGGTCGGCATCGAGCAGCGTCGCCTCGTCCAGGTTCTCGGCCGTTCGCCCTTCGAGCAGGATCTCGATCGCGGTGGCGCCTGCATCGGTGAAATGCGCCGACGCGGCCGGGATCTGGTCCAGTGCGGCGATCGCACCAGCCCGGTCTCCCCCTCGTTCGCGCTGCCTCGCCAGTCCGAACGCGGCGCTGACGTAGCTGTGGTCGGTACGCCACACCATCTCGTAGTAGCGCATGGCGTCGTCGCGCGCGTCACGCAGTTCGGCGGCGGCCGCCAGCGCCAGCTTGGGTGCCAGCTCACCGGGCAGGGTGGCCAGCACGGTGTCGAAACATCCTGCCGCCTGGTCGAATTCGCCTTCGAGCAGGGCACACTGGCCGCTGTACCAGAGCAGTCGCCAGTCTCCCGCGATCACCTCGTTCAGCTCGGAGAGCCCTGTGCGGGCCTCCTTCGCA
>NZ_JBOGDD010000241.1:0-7099 GCF_050701675.1 Mycobacterium sp.
GGGTGAGTCGGTCCAGGAGCAGACCTGCGCATCGAGCACGGTCGGCACGACAGAGGCGAGGTCCGACCGCACGCGCTCCCGGATCGCTGCCGTGCGCTCGGGGTCGGGTGTGCGGTCCTGGTCGCCATCGCGGTAGTTGCGCAGCGGGATGTCAAGGCCGACCTTGTATCCGACGCCGGGTGACGGCATCGCGTAGATACCCGCTCGGTGCTCGTCGGGCCCGTCGAACAGACACGGATACCCGTCGGTCGCGCCAGGCCGCGCGGGGTCACCGAAGTGGACCACCTGCTCGAGATAGGGATGCGTCGCGACGTCGACGCCAAGCCCGGCGAGCAGCGCCCCGGCACCGGGACCCGCAGCGACGACGGCGACGTCGGCATCGATGGCCGTGCCATCGGCCATCGCCACCCGAACGCCACCCGAGGAGCACTCGACGTCCGTGACCTCCCGGATCAGAATCGTTGCACCGGAAGCACTCTCGAACAGCCCGAGCTGCGCATGCAGTGAGGCGGCCGCGAGCACGATACCCGCCTCCGGTTGCCAGACGGCGTCACGTCCGTCGGGTCGCAACCCTGGAAAGAACCGGCCCACGTCGGCAGACTGGATCGCCGTGTGGTCCACGCCCAAGTCTTCCAGCGTGGACACCAGCGGCACCAGGGACTGGTCGTCGCGCCACAGCAGACCCCGAGTCTCGAACACGGAAACGCCTGCGCGGTCGGCGAGCCGCTGCATCGCCTCGACGCCCCGCACGGCCAGGCGGACCCGAGCCGGGTCGGGATCGGCCAATCGCCACAACCGCGTCGGCCCAAGGGAGGAGGACATCGCGTTGAGCGCGCCGTAACGATCGACGAGTGTGACCCGGTGCCCGCGTCGAGCCAGTTCGGCCGCGGTGGGCAGACCCCACGCGCCAGCCCCGATCACCACGCACTTCACGACATCACCACCATCAGAAGTGAAAACCGAGCTGCGCCGGCACGTCACTCCGGAAGGCGGAATCCAGGCGGGCCAACGTCTCGGCAGTGCCGCCCCGGATGCGGTTGGCCGACGCCAGGGTCGCGGCTCGATGGGCGCCGAGATACAGGCTGCCCAGCACGTCGAGGTCCATCACGAACTCCGCTGCCGCATCCGTTCGCACGCAACGCGCCTTCCCACCGCGGACTTCCAACGCGAATCGTCCTCCATCGGACCGGAATCCGTCGCCGAGATCGATGACGGTGTCGATGTCTGCCTGATAGGTGCGGGCTTGCAACGCCGCGGGCACGTCCATGATGCGTAGCCACAGGGCATCCTCCGCCGCCGTGGTGCGCACCAGGCGCGAGTCGGTCAGAAGGTAGGGCAGCGGGTCGGCCGGATGACTGGCGACGGTGATCGTCTCGACCAGATCCAGACCAAGCAGTGCGCGCCACAACGCCGTGTGCGCTTCTGGGGTCGCGGCGGTGAACTCCTCCACGCGAACGTCTCTCGACTTGCCCCGGTGCGCCCGGTAGAGGAGATAGCCGTCCGGATGCAGGAAGGAACACCACTCCGTGCCGCCGCCCCGCGAGTCCTCCCAGTCCGCCAACAGGTCGTCCCAAAGCGGAAGGGGTCGCTCCAGGCCACCCGGCGTGTGGCGGCGGTAGCGGTCGTAGATCTCGGCGAAGTCGTCGCGGTGGTCACGGGGCCGGACGACCCGCACCTGCCCGGAATCCGTTGCGTCATGGTGGAACCGGGCGAAGCGGCGGTCCAGCGTCAGCTCCGTCTCGATGGTGGCGGGCCCGTAGCCGAAGCGTCCGTAGATGCCACCCTCGGTGGCGGTCAGCGCCGCGATCGGGTAGTCCGCGTCGGCGAAGCGCTGGTGCAGTTCGGTGTACATGGCCCGCAGCAGACCGCGCCTGCGATGGGTCGGCGCGACACCCACCCAGGTGATCCCGGCTGCTGGCAGAACCGCACCGCCGGGCACCGTGAGCCTCATGTCGACGTAGTGCGCCATCGCGATCACGTCGTCGGAGTCGCTGGAGACCACCGAGCTACCTGGCGGCATCATGGTCCGCCAGGCGGCGATGGTCTCCGGATGCCAGAACGACCCGTAGCTCGTGGCAGCCAGCAGTGCTACCCCTGGCCAGTCGGCGTCGGTGACGTCACGCGGCTTGAGATCGCTCATCGCTTCGTGAATATGATCCGGTGCCAATCCTTTTCGGCACTCGCGGTGATGTCACTCATGACGTGCTTGATGGTGAGGTACTCCTCGAACGAGTAGTCGCTCATGTCCTTGCCGAAGCCCGAGGCCCCGACGCCACCGTGTGGCATCTCGCTGATGATCGGGATGTGGTCGTTGATCCATACGCAACCGGCCTTGATCTCCCGGGAGGCCCGTTGCGCGCGGTAGACGTCGCGCGTCCACGCCGACGCCGCAAGCCCGTACTCGGTGTCGTTGGCCTGGCGTAGGCCATCGTCGTCGTCGGTGAACGCCCGCACCGTCAGCACCGGACCGAAGATCTCGTTGCGGTAGACCTCCGAACGCTCGTCGACGTCTGCGATCAGGGTGGGCCGGTAGAACGAGCCGGGCCCGTCGGGCGCCGTTCCCCCGGTGACGATGCGTCCACCCTCGGCGGGCGCGCGGTCGACGATGCCAGCGACCTTGGCCCGGTGCGCCGTGGTGATCAGCGGGCCGAGGTCGGTGTCGGGGTCGTGCGGATCGCCGACGACGATCTTGCTCATCAGCTCACCGACACCCGCCACGAAGTCGTCGTACAGGGGGCGCGCGACGATGGCCCGCGTGGCCGCCGTGCAGTCCTGCCCGGTGTTGATCAGCGACGCCGCGACCGCGCCCTGGATGGCGGCGTCGAGGTCGGCGTCGTCGAAGACCAGGAAGGGCGCCTTGCCGCCGAGCTCGAGCTGAGTGCGGTGGCCGTGCTGGGCGGCGGCCGACATCACCTTGCGCCCGACGGCGGTCGAACCCGTGAAGGTCACCAGATCGACGTCGCGGTGCCCGGCCAGTGCGGTACCGGTGTCACCGCCTGCGCCGGTCACGACGTTGAAGACGCCGTCGGGCAGGCCTGCCTCGCTGGCGAGCCGGGCCAGCGTCAGCGTCGTCAGTGGCGTGACCTCCGCGGGTTTGATCACCACGGTGCAGCCGGCGGCCAGCGCGGGTAGCACCTTCCACACCGCCATCTGAAGCGGATAGTTCCACGGCGTGATGGTCGCGACGACGCCGATCGCGTCCCGCCGGATGCTGGAGGTGTGGTCGGCCGAGTACTCGGCGGTCGCCTTTCCCTCGAGGTGACGGGCGGCCCCCGCGAAGAAGTCGATGTTGTCCACACTGCCTGGAACGTCGAACTCCCGTGCCAGCCGCACCGGCTTGCCCGTCTGGCTGACCTCCTCGGCCACCAGCGTTTCGGCGTGCTCGGCGGCGAGATGCGCCAGCTTGGCCAGTACCGCCGACCGTTCCGCGGGAGTAGCCGTCGACCAGCCGGGCAGCGCCGTGCGCGCGGACGTCACCGCGGCGTCGACGTCGGCCGGCGTCGCCAGCGCGTAGTCGGCAACCACGTTTCCGGTGGCCGGATCGACCACCCGATGCACCTCGCCACTGGTCTTTACGTCGGCGCCGTCGATCCAGCTGCTCGCCAAGGTCATGGGTTAAAACTAGCGGAGCACCGTCGCACGGGCTACGCATTACCGCGGTGACTACCGTTTTAAACGAACGATTTCATGGTTGTGGTTGCTTGCGACGACGGATTCCGTGCACAATCGTGGGCATGGTCGATCAGGGTGCTCAACCCGGCATCGGGGCTGTCTCACTGCGAATCAACCATTCCCGCCCCGGCGCCGCCTTCCAGCTCGACGAACTGTCCAAGGCGATCATCGACAAGCTGCAGCAGGACGGACGACGGTCCTATGCCGGCATCGGCAAGGCGATCGGGTTGTCCGAGGCGGCCGTGCGCCAACGCGTCCAGCGCATGGTCGACGCCGGCGTCATGCAGATCGTGGCAGTCACCGATCCGATGCAGCTCGGCTTCGCACGCCAGGCGATGATCGGCATCCGCTGTACGGGAGACACCACCAAGATCGCCGACAAGCTGGCCGCCATCGAGTCCGTCGACTACGTCGTGCTCACCGCGGGCTCGTTCGACGCCATCGTCGAGGTGGTCTGCGAGGACGACGGCGACCTGCTCGACCTACTCAACACGAAGATCCGCGCCGTACCAGGGGTGATATCCACCGAGACTTTGGTTTACCTCAAACTCGTCAAACAGCAATACAATTGGGGCACTAGATGACTGTCATCGATTCAGATCCATCCGTTACCACCGACCTGGCCGCCAAGGCCAAGCGTCACCTCTGGGGGCACTTCGCCCGCCACGGCGACGACATCACGCCGCCGATCATCACCCGCGGCGAGGGCATCCACATCTGGGACAGCGACGGCAACAAGTTCATCGACGGACTGTCCGGGCTGTTCGTCGTTCAGGTCGGCCACGGCCGCGCCGAACTCGCCGAAGCCGCCGCCAAGCAGGCCGAGACCCTGGCCTTCTTCCCGCTGTGGTCCTTCGCCACGCCGCCGGCGATCGAGCTCGCCGAGCGCATCGCCAACTACGCGCCGGGTGACCTGAACCGGGTCTTCTTCACCACCGGTGGTGGCGAGGCCGTCGAGAGTGCGTGGAAGCTCGCCAAGCAGTACTTCAAGCTGACCGGCAAGCCGGGCAAGTACAAGGTGATATCGCGGTCCATCGCCTATCACGGCACGCCGCAGGGTGCCCTCGCCATCACCGGCATCCCGGCGTTCAAGGCGCCGTTCGATCCGCCGACCCCCGGCGGCTTCCGGGTGCCCAACACCAACTTCTACCGGGCTCCTGAGCAGTTCAGCACCGACCCAAAGGCGTGGGGACGCTACTGCGCCGACCGCATCGCCGAGGCCATCGAGTTCGAGGGTCCCGACACCGTCGCCGCCGTCTTCCTCGAGCCGGTGCAGAACGCGGGCGGCTGCTTCCCTCCGCCGCCCGGATACTTCGAGCGGGTCCGCGAGATCTGCGACGAGTACGACGTGCTGCTGGTGTCCGATGAGGTGATCTGTGCGTACGGACGCATCGGTTCGATGTTCGCGTGCAACGACTTCGGCTACGTACCGGACATCATCACCTGCGCCAAGGGCCTGACGTCGGGCTACTCGCCGATCGGCGCCATGATCGCCAGCGACCGGCTGTTCGAGCCGTTCAACGACAGCTCGACGGTGTTCGGCCACGGTTACACGTTCGGCGGGCACCCCGTGTCGGCCGCGGTGGCGCTGGCCAACCTCGACATCTTCGAGCGCGAGGGCCTCAACGACCACGTCAAGGAACAGGCGCCGGCGTTCAAGTCCACGCTGGAGAAGCTGTACGACCTGCCGATCGTCGGTGACATCCGCGGCGAGGGCTTCTTCTACGGCATCGAACTCGTCAAGGACAAGACCACCAAGGAAACGTTCAACGACGACGAGTGTGAGCGGCTGCTCCGTGGCTACCTCACCCCTGCGCTGTTCGAGGCGGGGCTGTACTGCCGCGCCGACGACCGCGGTGACCCAGTGGTGCAGTTGGCACCGCCGCTGATCTGCGGCCAGAAGGAGTTCGACGAGATCTACGAGATCCTTCACGGCGTATTGAGTGAGGCCGGAAAACGTCTGTAACCGCCACCGGGTGACTTCTCGCAGGTGACCACGGCAACGACACCGTCCATCGATCCCGTCCGCTGGCAGCCGCCCTCGTCGCGGCGGCTGCCAGTGCCGGATCTCGATCCGCGGGTGCACATCGTCGTCATGCCGGGACCCGCCCCTGAGGACGTCGTCGTCGACCCCGACGGCGCCGTGTGGACCGGGCTGGCCGACGGGAAGATCGTGCGCATCGAGGCGGATGCCACGTCGCCTACCGTCGTCGCGGACACCGGCGGCAGGCCGCTCGGCCTCGCCGTCGCACGCGACGGCCGACTCCTGATCTGCGACAGCCACCGCGGGTTGCTGCGCATGGACACCCGCACGGGCAAGATCGAGACACTGGTGGCCGGGGCCGGCGGGCGTCCACTGAAGTTCTGCTCCAACGTCGTCGAATCTTCGGACGGCACGGTCTACTTCACGGAGTCCACCGCGCGATTCCATTACGAGCAGTACAAGGGCGCGATCATGGAGGCCCGCGGCTCGGGGTCGCTCTTCCGGCGTGACGTCGACGGCACCGTGACCACATTGCTCACCGGCCTGTACTTCGCCAACGGTGTCACGCTCACCACCGACGAGTCCGCCCTGGTATTCGCCGAGACCCAGGGCGCCCGCGTGTCCAAGTACTGGCTCGCCGGACCCGCCGCGGCCACCGTGACTCCGCTGGCCGCCGAACTGCCGGGCTATCCGGACAACATCTCGACGGGACCGGACGGCCGCATCTGGGTGGCGATGGTGTCGGACCGCAATGCCTTGTCCGAGTGGCTCGCACCGAAGCCGCCAATCCTGCGGAAGCTCCTGTGGCGCTTGCCCTATGACTGGCTGCCCGACGTCAAGCCGTTGGTGTGGGTGCTCGGCTTCGATCCGGACGACGGCCACGTGGTCGCGCAGGTGCGCACCCGGCGGCCGGGATTCGGGTCGACGACCGGTGTGGTGCAGCACGACGACCGGGTCTGGCTGGCCGGGATCGGGGCGTCCGCCATCGCGTACTTCGACCTGTAGGCAGCCACGTCCACCGAACGTGACACCAGTGCGAGATCCGACCCCGGTATTCGCAGTGCCGTCACGCTCGCTGCCGCACGCAGCGGCGGCAGTGCACCTGCAACCCCATAGGTAGCAATTGTCACTCTGGCAACAGCGTGGCAACCCGGAAATCTGCTCTCGATCTCCTAGTCTGCACACACGATGGCTACCTCCGGATCAGTCTCGCGCCGCGTCGCGTGCCTCGCTGCCGCCATGGCTCTGTCGACCGCTCCGCTGCTGGTCGGGATCCCAACGGCCAACGCCGACGACGCCTGTCCGTACCGGGTGGCGACACCACCCGCGGTCGACTCCTCCGAGGTTCCCCAGGCAGGCGACCCGCCCCAACCGTTGCCAGTGCCCGCCTCGCCCGTCGGCGGCGATGCACTCTCCGGCTGCGGCATCATCGCCGCGCCGGGC
>NZ_JBOGDD010000242.1:0-7747 GCF_050701675.1 Mycobacterium sp.
GTCCAAGTTCATCGTCGGCAGCGAGGGCACCCTGGCGATCGCGACCACAGTGGAGGTCGACCTCGTCGCCAAGCCCGAGCACACCGTGTACGCCGTCGGGCACTTCGACACCACCCAGAAGGCGATCGAGGCGACCACCGACGCGCTGGCATGCGAGCCGGCGCAGGTCGAGCTGATGGACAAGACGATCCTTGACCTGTCACGAGAAAAGATTGAATTCGCTCGCCTGGGTGACAGCCTCGTCGGCGATCCCGCGGCGTTGCTGTTCGTCTCGTTCACTGGTGACGACCTCGACGCGGTCCTCTCCCGCCTCGACACTCTCGTCGAGCTCTGGCACGACAACGGCCACGGCTACCACACCTTGCGCCTGGTGACCGCTGAGGCGCAGGCCGCCCTGTTGAAGGTGCGCAAATCCAGTCTCGGACTCCTGATGGCGGCCAGTGAGGGATCGAAGCGACCACTGGCCTTCATCGAGGACACCGCAGTGCCTCCCGAGGTGCTAGCGCAGTACACCGCACGCTTCGCCCAGATACTCGACGAGTACAACATGACAGCTGGGTTCTACGGTCACTGCTCGGTCGGCTGTCTGCACATTCGGCCGTTCGTTGACTTGAGCCGGCCAGGCGAAATCGTCCGGATGCGTGCCGTCGCCGAACGGATCAAGGATCTCGTCAAGGAATTCGGTGGGGTCAACTCGAGCGAGCACGGCGACGGGCTGGCTCGCAGCGAGTTCAACCGCGAGATCTTCGGTGACGAACTCTACGAGGCAATGCGCGACGTGAAGCGACTGTTCGACCCTGATGACCGGATGAATCCCGGCAAGATCGTCGACGCACCAAGCATGACCGACAACCTGCGAGACGCCAATCTCCCTGCGGCGCCGCTGATACATACCCGCTTGGACTTCGAAGTGGTCGGCGGCATGCGCGCCGCCGCCGACCGCTGCATGAACATCGGGGTCTGTCGAAAGAGCACGACCGGCGTCATGTGCCCGTCCTACATCGCCACCCGTGAAGAGGAACACGCGACCCGTGGCCGCGCGAACGCGCTCGTCAAGGCGCTCTCCGAGCCGGACCCTAAAGCGGCGTTGGGCGACGAGCGACTCCACGAGATCCTCGACCTGTGCTTGATGTGCAAGGCGTGCAAGGCCGAATGTCCACTAGGAGTGGATATCGCCAAGCTCAAGAGCGAGACCCTCTCGCATTACCACGACATGCATGGGATACCTCTTCGATCACGAATCTTCGGTTCCATCCGTTCGCTCAACCGGATCGGATCAGCGTTCGGACCGTTGGCGAACCTGTCCGGCCGGAACCGCTTGGTACGCCGGGCGATGGACCGCAGCATCGGCATCGCGGCGCGACGACCCATGCCGCAGTACAAATTCCGAAACCTCATGCGGTGGTACTCCAGGCACGGCAGGCACCGCCAACCCTCGGTCAACATCGGCACCGTGAATTTCCTCGCCGACTCATTCACGTCTTACACCGAACCGCACATCGGCCGTGCGGCGATCAGCCTGCTCCAACAATCGGGCTGGTCGGTGGAACTGGCAAACAGCGGGTGCTGTGGGCGTTCGGCCCTGTCAAAGGGGTTGGTCGAGCAGGCCACCGCCAACGCCAAGGCGATGGCCGCACGATTGCACGACGACACCGTCGTCGGCTCGCCCATCGTGGGGTGCGAACCGTCCTGTCTGTTCACCCTGCGCGACGAACACGTGTCCATGCTTCCCGACGATCCGAAGGTCCAAGCGGTCGCCTCCCGGGTCCGGCAAGTGGAGGAGTTGCTCGGTGAGGCCATCGACGATGGCCGGCTCGCCCTGGCCGCCGATTCCTGGCTATCCGGCCGCAAGATTCTCTATCACGGCCACTGCCACCAGAAGGCCGAGGTCGGGACCGCCGCCACCGTGGCGCTGTTGCGACGCATCCCTGGTGCCGACGTCGTCGAGGTCGACGCCGGATGCTGCGGAATGGCTGGATCCTTCGGGTACGAAGCCGAGCACTACGACGTCTCGATGACCGTCGGCCGCGATCGGCTGTTTCCGGCAATCGAGAACGCCGGCGAGACGACGATCATCGCCGCGACCGGGACATCCTGCCGTGAGCAGATCTTCCACGGCACCGCTCGCTCAGCATGGCACCCGGTGGAACTCGTCGCCGAGGCATTGTCCTCATCAACCTCGAGGGAGATGCACAGTGCGGATAATCCGCTTCACTGACCGCAGTCGTTCCGTCCCGCGTTACGGAGTGCTCGACGGTGACGACGTGTTAGCTCTGGACGGGGGATTCGACGACCCCCGACCGGGGTGCCGAATCGCCGCGCGCGCCGATGTCGAGTTGCTGAATCCCTGCTCGCCGCGCGTCATCGTGTGCGCCGGCAACAATTACGAAAGCCAGCTCGTCCAGCTAGGGTCCCCGCGACCGCAGCAACCGGCCATCTTCCTCAAGGGGCTCAACACCCTGGTGGGCCCCGGCGATGCGATCGTTTATCCGCCGGGGCTCGAGCGGTTGGAGTACGAAGGCGAGCTTGCGGTCGTGATCGGGCGTGCGTCGCGTCATCTGACTCCCGAAGAGGCACCGGCCCACATCCTCGGGTATACCTGCGCGAACGACGTCACTGCCAGTGATTGGCGTGCCGACGGCCAATGGACGCGGGCCAAGAGCCTCGACACGTTCTGCCCGATGGGGCCGTGGGTAGAGACGGGGATCGATGACCCGCAATCGCTGCGTTTGATCACTCGGCTCAACGGTCGGATTGTGCAAGACTGCGGCACCGGCGACATGATTTTCGGAGTCTTTGAGTTGCTCGCGTGGATCACGCGCTGGATCACCCTGGAACCGGGGGACGTATTCCTGACCGCAAGCCCTGCTGGGGTGGATCAAATGCATATCGGTGACACGATTGAAGTGGGTATCGATGGGATCGGAACGCTATCGAATACCGTCCAAGAGGAGGCCACGCCAGCCCCTATGCCGCGTTGTTAGGCGTGTGGCCGTTGGGCGCAGCGCGGATTTCCAGCGTGACGCGCGTTGAACGTCATTCGCCCGTCCACAACGGTTTGCGCTTGGCCAGGAACGCTTCCACGCCGATCTTGAAATCGCGGCTGCCGTAACACTGTTCGATCAAGTCATCCCCGTCTGGAAGATCCGCGGTGACCAAGCGCCTGGCGCTCTCCTTGGCTACGCGCATGGTCAGCGGGGCATTGGACAACAGCCTCGAGACCAGCTCGCCGACGCGAACGTCGAGCTGGTCGGGTTCGGCGATCTCGGTGACGAACCCGCACTCGCGGGCCTCTCCGGCGCCGATCACGTCGGCTAGCATCAGCATCCGCTTGGCGCGGTTGATGCCGAATGCCGAGATCACCCGCGCAGTGTTGGCCATCGACAGACAGTTTCCGAGCGTGCGGGCGATCGGGACCCCGAACCGGGCGTTGGGCGTAGCGATGCGGAAGTCGCATGCAGCGGCGATCGCGAGGCCCCCGCCCATCGTCCAGCCGCGGACGATCGCGATGGTCGGCACCGGCAGGCGTTCGATCTCGCCGACCCGGGTGTCGATGGTCTTCTCATAGGCCACTCCGTCATGGCCGCCCTCGAACGCGCGGAACTGCTCGATGTCCGTGCCTGCGACGAACGCATGGTCGCCGGCACCGCAGAAGGTCACGACGCGCAGGCTCTTGTCCGCGGCGATGTCCTCGCAGATTTCGCCGAGCGCGTCGTACATGCTCCAGGTCATGGCATTGCGCGCCTCGGGACGATCGAAAACGACCGAGCCGACACCGTTCTCGACCGAGTATCGGACCTTGCCGCTCACTTGCCGAAAGCTCCGCACACCTTGAGTTCAGCGATATCCGAAGCGTCGAAGCCGATTTCGGCGAGCACGTCATCGGTGTGCTCGCCGAGCAGCGGTGGATGCCTGCGGATCTGCTGCGGGGTGCCCATGAGCTTCACCGGAAAACCGATGTTGGGCACGGTGCCCTCGATCGGATGGGGGATCTCCAGGCGCATCTCGCGGTGCCTACCGTGCTCGCTCTCGAAGGCCTCGGGATAGGTGCTCATCTTGCCCGCCGGGATGCCGACCGCGAGGAGTTCATCGACCCATTCGTCCGATGTCTTGGTGACAAAGGACTTTTCGAGCTCTTCGATGAGCGGTTCTCGGTTCTTCAAGCGGGCCGGATTGTCGGTGAAGCGCTCATCGTCGACCAGGTCCGGACGGCCGATCTGGGTGCAGAGCTGCATCCAGAGCTTCTGGTTGGTTGCCCCCATGACGAAATAACCGTCCTTTGATTTCACCGCCTGGTAGGGCGCGCTCATCTTGTTCGAGGTGCCGACCGGCGTCGGCACCTTGCCGGTGCCCCAGTACTCCGACGTGTCCCAGATCGAGAAGGCAAGTGCCGCCTCGAAAAGCGATGCGTCGATGTACTGCCCCTCGCTGCTGTTCTGGCGACCGATATATGCGCTGAGGATCGCGTAGGTGCAGAACAACGCGCAGCCGATATCGGCGACCGGGACGCCCGCCTTGACCGGCGGGGAGCCCGGGTGACCGGTCACGCTCATCACGCCCGACATCGCCTGGGCCATCAGGTCGAAGCCCGGTCGATCCGCCCATGGCCCGGTCTGGCCGAAGCCGGAGATCGAGGCGTAGATCAGCTTCGGATTGAGCTTCTTCAGGGTCTCGTAGTCGACACCGAGTTTCTTCACCACACCCGGGCGGTAATTCTCGACGAGGATGTCTGCGTTCTCGACGAGCTTGTAGAACACCTCCCGACCGGCCTCGGTTTTGAGGTCGAGCGTCACGCTGCGTTTGTTGCGGTTCATGTTGAGGAAGCCCATGCTGTCGGGCCCCTTCATCTTGAACCCCATCGACGAGCGTGTCTGATCACCTTGCGGCGGTTCGATCTTGACGACATCGGCGCCGAGATCGCCGAGCAGCATGGTGGCGTACGGGCCCGCCATGACCTGGCTGAAGTCCAGGACCCGAACGCCGCTGAGAGGCAGGGCGGTAGTCATCAGCCCCACCCGGGCAGGATGAAGATCAGCCAGGTGGTGATCGGTGCGATCGCGACCATCGAGAACCCCCAGATGTTGAGCCCGCGGAAGACCCCGTCGCGTTCGTCTTCGGTCGCATTGGCGACCACGAGTGCACCGGAGGTGGAGAACGGGCTGGAGTCGACGACCGAGGCGGAGATGGCCAGCGCGATGATCATCGACACCGGTCCGATCTGACCCGACAGTAGGAACGGGACCGCCATTGGGATCAACGCGCCCAGGATGCCGGTCGTGGAGGCGAAAGCCGATACCAGCGCGGCGATGAAGAAGATCAGAATCGCCGACAGCAGCGGCACGCCGATGCTTGCCACGCCGTTGCCCAGCCAATCGATGGTGCCGATCCGCTCCAGCATCGAGACGTAGGTGACGATGCCGCAGATCAACAGCACGGTGGGCCAGGCAATCTTGTTGATGGCGCTCTTGTTGACCGCGGGGGAGAACAGTGAGATGACCACGGCCACCAGCAGCGAGGTGAAGCCGACATCCGCGCCGAAGAACAGGACCGAAATTGCGAGGGCGGCGATGCCGACGAGGGTGATGGTGCGGGCGCGGTCGAGCCCGGTCTCCGTCGCGGTGTCGGTGCCGCCGGGCAGCGTCCTGGTCTTGACCGCAGTGGCTGTCCGGCTGAGGGCCGACTCACCGCCCGGTCCCGAATTGTCCGAAGGAGATCCGCCACCTCGGTTGCGGCCACGACTGCCGTTGCGGACGACGATCCCGTCGCCGGTGTCGATCTTGCCGAACAGATCCCGGCCGCCGAACAGGAAGAACACCACAACGCTGAGCACGAGGTTGAAAACCGCCGTGCAGGCGAACAGCAGGAGTGGATTGCTGGGCAGGTTGTTGCGCACGACGACGCCGTTGACGATGCCGCCGAAGATGCTCAGCGGTGAGAATCCACCGGCGCTGGCACCGTTGATGACCATGAGGCCCATGAGCAGGGTGCGGATGCCGTAGCGCCGGGCGAAGCCCATCGCGATCGGCGCGATGATCGCCACGGCGCCGGGCACCACGGCACCGACGGCGGTGAGCATGCCGGTGACGAGGAACATCACCCAGGGAATCAGGGCGACGCGTCCGCCGACGGATCTGACCGCCTTCTGGACTATGTAGTCGACTGTGCCGTTGTCGGTGGCGAGGGCGAACAGATAGGTGATGCCCACCAGGATCATGAAGAGGTCTGCGGGAAACCCGCCCAGAATGGCGTCGAGGTCCTCGCCGAGCATGAAGGTGCCCACGAGGTAAGTCGCGACCAGGGCCAGTGCTCCCATGTGAATCGGAAGTGCGGTCGCGACCAAGAAGACGGCTACCAGTACCAGTATGGATATCAGTTCATGTGACACGGGCCCGTCCTGTCGGTGATCGGATGGTGAGGTGCGTCGCCAGTCAAGTATTCCGCATTGTGGAAATAATCTTTCGTCCAACAAAAACCTTCCACAGTGACTCGCGTCGCGTCAAGGCTTGATCGTGATATGAACCACATGTTGACGACGTGTACGCGACAGCTTGTGGGCGGTGCGCCGCCGAACATCTAGTGTTCGAAGCGCGAGAGATGTTTTCCGAGTCGTGACAAATAATTGCCACCGTCTCCTGGCCGAGGGTTCCAACACGTGATCCAGATCGACACCGCCGACACGCAATCCCTCCGCATCACTGGCCGTGCCCTCCAGGACTGCGGCACCGGCATCCGGGTTGCGCGTTGACGGTGGATTACGCGGCGACGCTGTTCGACGAGACCCGTACCTTCTTGTCACTGATCGGTGCCTGTAACCCGTCGACCCCGGTCCCCACCTGCCCGGGGTGGACGGTCGGCGAACTGTTCCGGCATGTCGGGCGGGGCAACCGATGGGCGGCGCACCTCGTGGCCGAGCGCGCCGTGAAGGCCGTTGATCCGCGCTCGGTCCCGGACAGCGAACCGCCGCGCGAGCCTGCCTATGGGCATGATTGGCTGCTGGCCGGGGCCACTCTGCTCGTTGATGCCGTCGCGTCCACGGGGCCCGACACCGCCGTGTGGACGTTCCTGGGGCCCCGCCCCGCATGGTGGTGGCTGCGGCGGCGTGCCTACGACACGCTGATGCACGGCGTCGACGCCGCCATCGCCGCGGGAGTGGTGCACCACATGTCGACCGAGATCGCCGCCGATGCGCTCACCGAATTCCTGGAACGTGTTGTTGCGCAATCGGATGCAGTCTCGGCCCCGCTGTCCCCCGGCCAACGGCTGACGTTTGCGGCCACCGACACCGACGGCCGATGGGCGGTCCGGGGTACCGACGCCGGTGTTGAATGGTCGACCGACGACAGCGCGGCCGATGTGGTGCTGACTGGAGCCGCGGATGAACTACTCCTGGTAACGGTTCGCCGGCGCCTTCTCGAAGAGACCGGTATCGATGTCGTCGGCGACGACGCCGTCTGGCGGGAGTGGTTGGGGAACACTCCATTCGAGTCCAGCCAGAACAGATCCATCGCGCGAATGGATGATGCCGACCCAGTGGCGCGCCCTAAATCGGCGCAATGAGCGCGCACGCGCAATCTCGGCAGTGAATGGGCGGTGGCACAGTGCAGCACGCACGCCACGCACCTTGTTGGCGGCGATCTGCTCGCCGCAACCACTGCCGCCGAGAATGACGCCGAAGTCAGCCTGGCCGGTGACCACCAGGGTTCCTACGTCCGCACAAAGCGTTGTCCAAGGGACAGCAGGGTAGAAC
>NZ_JBOGDD010000243.1:0-4080 GCF_050701675.1 Mycobacterium sp.
AGGGTGGCCTCTCGCTGGGCAGCCTTGCGCAGTTCATCGGGTCCCGAACCACTGGCGATGCGGGTCAGGTCGGTCTGGGCCTTCTCCCGGGTGGTGTGGTCCACCCAGCCGGGGAGTTTGGCGAAGAAGCCGCGGATCACCGCGACGTGCTCGGCGTTGATCCTGCCCTGAGCCTGGGCGTGGGCAACCTTGTCCAACTTCGGCTGCAAGGGTTCGCCGTTCAATGCGACCCGCGATCCGAGGTCGGTGGCTTCCTCGAGGCGGCGGCTGGCGTCCTTGGCCGAGATCCGCAACCGGATCTTCAACACGTCCTTCAGCGACTTCGCGCCCAGTTCGACCGGGGAGGCTTCGCGTTGCAGACGGGCCAGGAGACGGTGGGATTGGGTGGGGAGTTGTCGGGTCAGGGTCTCCAACTCCGAAAGCGCCGTGAGCAGTTCGGGGTGGGTCAGCGCGTCGGCACTGCAGGCGGCCACCGTGTCGTAGGCGGCACGCATCTGCGCGATCGCCTCGAGCAGGGAGCCCTCTTCCATGACTCGAACAATAGTTCGACCCACTGACAAGAAACCCGGCTTTGTGACACCTGAAACTCAAGTGACACAAGAGAATTGGAATGGCCGGGTTGTCGCTCATAGTCGGGCAATCCGAACTGTGCTCCCAGACACCTCCTTCAACGACCCCGCGCCGTCCGCGCCATACACCCCGGGGGCCGGCCAGGGCATTGGCGCGACAGCGGGGAAGAAGGACACACTGGAGCGATGGAGGCTGCATACGAATCGGGCTATACCGTCGGCGACTATCTGCTGGATCGGCTTGCCGAACTCGGCGTCACCGAGGTGTTCGGCGTGCCGGGCGACTTCAACCTGCAGTTGCTCGACCACGTCGTCGCCCATGACCGCATCCGATGGGTCGGCAACGCCAACGAACTCAACGCCGGGTACGCGGCCGACGGCTACGGCCGCTTGCGGGGCATGTCAGCTCTCATCACCACCTTCGGCGTCGGTGAACTATCCGCGGCCAACGCGATCGCAGGCAGCTACGCAGAGCACGTCCCGGTGGTCCACGTGGTCGGCGCCCCTTCGAAGGACACCCAGGTCGCCAGGCGCGTCGTTCATCATTCCCTCGGTGACGGCGACTTCGAGCGCTTCCTGCGGATGGCACGCGAAATCACCTGTGCGCAAGCGAATCTAGTGCCCGCCACCGCGACCCGCGAGATCGACCGGGTGCTCTCCGAGGTGCGTGAGCAGAAGCTGCCCGGCTATCTGATGCTCGCCACCGACGTCGCGGAGTTCCCCGTCGAGCCCCCGTCGGCGCCGCTGCCACGGTACGCCGACAACACCAGCCCGCGAGCGCTGTCGTTGTTCACCGACGCGGCCGTCGATCTCATCGGCACACATCAGCTGACGGTGCTCGCCGACCTCCTCGTGCATCGGCTGCAGGCGGTTCCCGAACTCGAGGCGCTGCTGAGCGCGGACGTCATCCCGCACGCGACCCTGATGTGGGGGAAGAGTCTCGTCGATGAGAGTTCGCCGAACTTCCTCGGCATCTACTCGGGCTCTGGCAGCCCCGAGGCGGTGCGCAGAGGAATCGAGGACGCCCCCGTCCTGGTGACGGCCGGTGTCCAGTTCACCGACCTGGTGAGCGGCTTCTTCAGCCAGAACATCGACGTGTCGCGCACCATCGACGTCGGCCCCTACCAGAGTGTGGTCGCCGGAAGGGTATTCGCGCCGCTGGACATGCGGGCAGCCCTACAGGCCCTGACCTCGATACTGCAACGGCGCGGGGTGCGGTCGACCCCAACTCCACCGGCCACTGCGGGAGGAGTCCCGACGCCGCCCGACCGCGACGAGCCCCTCACCCAGAAGTCGTTGTGGGACAGCATCGCCGGTGCTCTGGAGCCGGGCAACGTCGTCCTGGCCGACCAAGGGACCTCCTTCTACGGAATGGCCGAACACCGGCTGCCATCGGGCGTCACGTTCATCGGTCAACCCCTGTGGGCGTCGATCGGCTACACGCTGCCCGCCACCCTGGGTGCCGGCTTGGCCCAGCCCGACCGGCGGCCGGTTCTCCTCATCGGGGACGGGGCCGCTCAGCTCACTGTCGCGGAATTGGGTTGCCTGGCAAGGGAGAACATCCCCGCCGTCATCGTCCTGGTCAACAACGGCGGGTACACCATCGAACGCGCCATTCACGGCGAGGATGCCTACTACAACGACATCGTCGAGTGGAAGTGGCTGGACGTCTTGCGCACGCTCGGCGCTGGCGAGCACCTGGCCTTCCGCGCCCAGCATCATGGCGAGCTCGACGACGCGCTCTCGGAGGCGGCCGCGCACCGTGACGAGCTGGTGCTCATCGAAGCCGTCGTTGCGAGAATGGACCTGCCGCCGGTCCTCGCCGACCTCGCCGATTCCGCGGCATCGGCGAACGCGGTTCAGACCGCGGTCTGAATAGGAGCGTCCAGGGACAGGTGTTCGTGGATGCCGAGCCAGCGACCCTCGGGGTCACGGCGGAAGACGATCGTCTCGCGCTCGCGCTGTTCATCCTCCACGCCCGCCAACCGGGTGCGCACGCCATGGGTGAACACGGCCACGTCGTCGGTGACGAGGTCTACCCGGGGCTCGAGAGACCGACAGGAGAGTACTCGGAAGCCGTCGCGCTCCCAGTCGGCCCACATCGCCTCGTACGCAGCGCGGTTCGGAACCAACGCCGGTTCGGCGTGGAACAGGAACGTCGCCTCCGGCGCGAATGCGTCGAAGTACCGCCGGGTGTCGTGCGAGCCGAATGCGGCGACGAGCTCGGCTGCGGCTCGCAGGGCAGAGGATGGATCGGTTTCTGACATGCGGTGAGCCTAATCCGAACGATGGAGGGGATCACCGTTCGACGGGAATGCCCTCGGCGACCAGAATGGCCCGGATCGCCTCGATCTCGGCAGTGGTCAGCGGCAGCAGCGGGTCCGCGCAGCGAGGCGTGGCGATCACTCCACGTAGGTACTGTGCAGCCTTGAATGCGCCCAACGCGCCTGCGGTGAAGCCGATCCGGGTACGGTCCGCCACGTCGACGATGGCGAACACCCGCAGTAACCGCTCCTGTTCTGCCGCGGCAGCAACCCAGTCGCCCGCATCGGCCGCGCGGCCGAGACGGACGTAGCCGTCGGGGTCGACATTGCCCAGCCCGGGCACCTGGCCGTGCGCACCGAGCTGCAGGGCGAGATCGGTGACGGTCTCAGATCCCGTGAACACCCGTAGTCCGGTGGCCGCGGTCGACGCCAGGATCTGACGAAAGGCGGTGAGGTCGCCACTCGAATCCTTCAGACCCGCAATGGTTCCCGCTGTTGCCAGTTGTTCGACGGCAGCGCGGGGGAGTGGCGCGTGGGTGGCGCTGGGGATGTCGTACGCGATCACCGGGACGTCGACGGAATCCCGCAACAATTGAAAGTGGCGAACGACCTCGTCCGGGTGGGGTGCGACGTAGAACGGCCCCGTCGACACGACCGCGGCCGCACCGCGCTTGGCAGCCGCCCGGGCGTGATCGATCACTCGAGCCGTGCCGGTGTCGATCACCCCCGCCACCACGGGCACCTGTCCCGTGGCAACGCTCGCGGCTACCTCGATCGCCAGGTAGCGCTGGGAATCCGACAGTAGCGCGGCCTCGCCCGAGGAACCCCCGACGAAGAGGCCGTCGACGCCTGCCGTGATCAAGAATGCGCAGAGCCGTTCCAGCGATGATTCGTCGACCTCGCCGTCCGGGGTCAATGGCGTGGTGAGCGGTGGGATGAGCCCACCCAGTGAGCCGTCGTCGGCGGTCATCGCGAAGCACCCATCTCGTCGGTGACACCGGGGTCCGAGGCGCTGCGGCCGACCAGATTCGGAACGTCGAACCCGACCAGGATCGCGACCAGGATGGTGAAGCCGAGCGTGAGGACGGTCAGCGTGGTTCCGAGCCCGAGGGTGGATGCGATCGACGCGCCCATGATCGGGGCGATGGCTCCGCCTAGTGCGCCGACGTTGTAGCAGAAGCCCAGCCCACCCGCCCGGAGGTTCACCGGAAGGTGGTCGGACACGAACTTGGGCAGCAGGCCCGAGA
>NZ_JBOGDD010000244.1:0-6112 GCF_050701675.1 Mycobacterium sp.
ATGCTGCTCCACCTTGTCGGGCGTGTAGGACAGGATCGCGACGGTGCTGGCCGTGGCCGCCTGAACCGACTGCGTCCTGGCAGTCCCGTCTTCGCGCACCGAATTGTCCACGTACTTGAGGTAACCCGCGGCAATCGCAAGTATCAGGGCAAGGGCGGGCAGCACCCCGTAGGCCGCAACCCTGGCCCAGTCGATGCCTGCCCGGGGGTTCGTTTCCTCGGCCGCACCGGCTTCGACGGCTTCCGACCCATCGACCTCGTCGGTGTCGTCGGTGGCGTCGGTGGCGTCGGTGGCGTCGGACTCGTCGACGGCGGTGGTCGCGGAGTCAGGCGTTTCGCTCGCGTCGTCCACGGCGTTCTCCTCGTCGGAGGTCTTCGGATCGTCGGACTCGCTCACGGCACGAACTCCACGTTGGACACCTTGGCGTCGTCATCGACCTTCTGGACCAATATGCGCATCCGCCACGAGCGGGGCGGTTGATCGGGCTGCCCGACGATCACCGACTTCACGGTCACCGCGACCAGCACCTCTGCCTCGTTCGGCGTGTCCGACTCGAGTGCCGCGGCCGTCACGTTTCCCTCGGACTTCGACTTGACCTGCTTGACGACCTCGACGAACGAAGGAGCGCGCTGCTGAAAGTCGTCGTAGAACGATCCGGTCGCAGAATCCAGGATGCGCTGGACGTCGGAGTCGATGTGTTCGTAGTCCAGGGTGGTCAGGTTCACCGCACCCTGGCGCCCCACCTGTAGGAAGAGCTCCCGCTGTTGCTCGAGGTGGTGCGACTGGTTCGCCCGGAACCCCAGCCAGCCGGTCAAGCCGCCGAGGGCCACGACCCCCACCAGGCCCGCGATGAGCGCCAGACGGACGTGCGACATGCCCTTGGCAGCGGCGACGTCGTGGTCCTCGACGCCGTCTTCACCAAGGCCGTCCTCGCCAAGGCCCTCCCCGGCCT
The DNA here is from genome assembly GCF_050701675.1 of Mycobacterium sp. Lineage (GTDB taxonomy): Bacteria > Actinomycetota > Actinomycetes > Mycobacteriales > Mycobacteriaceae > Mycobacterium. Next base: position 953 of record NZ_JBOGDD010000244.1, read on the forward strand.
CGTCGCCATCGGCTTCATCGGCTCCGTCGTCAGCGGCGTCGACCTCGATGGCCCCGGATTCCGGCTCGTGCGCGGCTACCGACTCCTCTGCCTCCCCCGGCTTCCCGGAGGGGACGGCAGCATCGTCTGCCATGTTTGCTCCTCTGCGGCTTTGCGGGCCAGGTCGAGTCGCGTGCACCCACGCCCGTCCGGTCCAAAGTACGTGCCGTTCGCTGCCCCAAGCTCAGCGGCCGCGATCTGCATCGTCGAACCAGGGGTGCAGAGTAGCTTGCATAGCTGATGGCGGAGTGTCCCCGCACCGATCAGACGCCGATGACTGCCGCCTCCAGTTCGGCGATCACGATCTTGCGCATCCCGAGCATCGCAAGCGTCGCGGCGGCAGCACGGGCCGGGTCGGGGTCGTCGATGAGCTCGTAGAGGCGCCCTGGGACTATCTGCCAGCTGAGCCCGAACCGGTCCTTGAGCCACCCGCACTGCGACTCCTCACCACCGTCGACCAGGCGGTCCCAGTAGTAGTCGACCTCGTCCTGATCGGCGCACTGCACCGTAAACGACACGGCCTCGGAGAATCGAAATGTCGGGCCGCCGTTGATGCCGATGAAGCGGGTGCCGTCCAGCACGAACGTGCCGGACACCACCTCGCCCGGCGTGCCGGGTCCCGCCTCCGTGTAGCGATTGAACTTCTCGACCGACGAGTTCGGGAACACCGCCGCATAGAAGGCGGCGGCTTCCTCGAGATCGTCGTCGAACCACAGTGACGGCGTAATGGACGGCATGGTGGGTGTCTCCTTTTCGGTGTCTCACTCCTACCGACCCGCGCTGCCTTCGAGAGTCATCGCGACCGCCGCGAGACCCCGTCGGATGGCCGTTTACCGCCTGGGTAACGTGAGGTCGAGGTACCGCCGAGAGGATCACCCGTGAGCACCGCATCGAAGACCGTTGAGTTTCGTGGGGTGGACGGCCTCGCGCTGGTCGCCGACGAATGGAACCGCGACGCGGAGTCGGCCGCCGACAAAGCGACGATTCTGATGCTCCACGGCGGCGGGCAGAACCGGTATTCGTGGAAGAACACCGGGCAGATCCTCGCCGACGCCGGCTTTCACGTCATCGCCCTGGACAGCCGCGGGCACGGCGACAGCGACCGCTCGCCGACGGCCGACTACACGGTGGAGTCACTCTGCTCCGACACGTTGCAGGTGCTGTACCAGATCGGCAGGCCGGTGACCCTGATCGGCGCCAGCATGGGTGGGTTGACCGGCATCGCGGCCGCCCACGAGGCCGGGCCGGAACTGGTCACCGGGCTCGTCCTCGTCGACGTCGTGCCGAGGTTCGAGAAGGACGGCAGCGCCCGTATCCGGGACTTCATGTTCAGCGGCGTCGACGGCTTCGATTCGCTCGAGGAGGCGGCCGACGCGGTCGCCGCATACCTGCCGCACCGCACCAAGCCGCGCAGCCCGGAGGGGCTGAAGAAGAATCTGCGGTTGCGCGACGGTCGCTGGTACTGGCACTGGGATCCGGCGTTTCTGACCAAGCCAGAGGACGATCCGTTCGCCAGAATGGACAAACTCGAACAGGCCGCGATCAACCTCGAGATCCCGATCCTGTTGATCCGGGGCAAGTTGTCCGACGTGGTGAGCGCCGAAGGAGTGCAGGACTTCCTCGCCAAGGTGCCCCGCGCGGAGTTCGTCGAGCTGTCCGAGGCAGGCCATACCGCGGCGGGCGACGACAACGACGCGTTCAGCGAAGTCGTCGTCCAATTCGTAGGTCGATGAGCGCTCGCGCGAAGAGCAGACAGCAGAGATGAGCGCAGGTTTCAACTTCCTCGAGCAGCCGGAGCTGCCCGCGCCCCGCGTGAGCGAAGCCGAGGCGCAGCAGGTGCTGTCGACGTACTACGGCATCGACGCCAGGACGAAATCGCTTGGCAGCAACCAGGACAAGAACTTCCTGGTGTTCGACTCAGGCGATCAACCGCTCGGCGTGCTGAAGTTCGCGAACCCGGCGTTCACCGACGTCGAACTCGCCGCGCAGGACGCCGCGGCCGAGGTGATCGCCGAGGCGGAGCCGGGATTGCGCGTCGCGGTGCCGTTGCCCAACCTGGCCGGTGAAGTGTCCACGGCGGTAACGGGTCTCCTCGACGGCGTGGCCCACGTTCGGTTGTTGCGTTACCTGCCCGGCGGGACGCTGGTGAGCGCCGGGTACCTGTCGCCCACGGTGGTGGCAGGCATGGGCGAGGTCGCCGGACGGGTGAGTCTGGCACTGGCCGCCTTCACCCATCCGGGTCTGGACCGCGCCCTGCAGTGGGACCTCCGGTTCGGCCTCGGCGTCGTCGAGGCGCTCGTCTCGCACGTCGATGATCCGGCGCAACGCAACCTCCTCGAGACGGCGGCGACCGAGGCGTGGTCGCGGATCTCCCCCCTGGCCGACGAGCTTCCTTGCCAGGCCGTACATCTCGACCTGACCGACGCCAACCTGGTCGCGAGTCGCACGGGTGGTGCCGTGACACGACCGGACGGCATCATCGACTTCGGCGACCTTTCGCAGACATGGGCAGTCTCCGAGCTGGCGATCACACTGTCCTCGGTGCTGGGGCACCCCGGCTCCACGCCAGCGTCGATACTGCCGGCCGTATTGGCCTTTCACGGGATCCGTCCACTGACTGCACGGGAGGTCGACGTGCTCTGGCCGCTGCTGGTGTTGCGCACCGCGGTGCTGATCGTCAGCGGAGCCCAACAGGCGGTCCTCGACCCCGACAACGATTATCTGACCGAGCAGTCCGACGACGAGACGCGCATGTTCGAACAGGCCATCTCGGTGCCCATCGACGTCATGACCGCCGTGATCCGCGCGGCGCTCGGCCTTTCCACCACGCCGGTGGCCGTAGCCGGTGGTCCGCTGATCGCCGGAATCGATCCGGCCTCGGTGGTCACCCTGGACCTCTCCGCCACCTCGGAGGTGTTCGACACCGCGTTCCAGTCCGACGACTGGATGCGAGATGGCATTCGGGACGAACTCGCGGACAAGGCGATTCGGGACGGCGCGGCGCTCGTTGTGACCCGGTTCGGGGAGGCGGACCTAACCCGGGCGCCGGCGCTCAGCCAGCACTCGCCGGCGGTGGTCGCCACCGGAGTCTCGATCTGGTCCGCCGGGGCCGTCGCGTTCACGGCGCCGTGGGGTGGCGAAATCATCGGCTCGGACGGCGAATTCACGCTCCGCGGTGATGATTACGAGCTGACGGTGACCGCGGCCACCGACGCGAGCGGCCGCGTCGCACCCGGTGACCAGTTGGCGAGTGCCGCGGCGAACGAGTGGACCACCGTGAGCGTCCGACCCATCGGTGGTCCGGTGGCACCGGCGTTCACCACCGCCGAACTAGCGCCGGGCTGGCTGGCGTGCTCGCGTGATCCACGCCCACTGCTCGGTTTGCCCGCACTCGCTGACTCAGCACCGCGAAATCTGTTGGCGCGGCGCGACGAAAGCTTCGCCAGGGTGCAGGAGCACTACTACGCCGAACCGCCACAGATCGAGCGCGGACGACGCCACTACCTGATGTCGACCGCAGGGCGGGTCTATCTCGACATGGTCAACAACGTCACCGTCCTCGGGCACGCCCACCCGCGGGTGGCGGATACCGCCAATCGGCAGCTGCGCAGGCTGAACACCAACTCCCGGTTCAACTACGAGGCCGTCGTGGAGTTCAGTGAGCGGCTGGCCGCCACCCTGCCGGAGCCGCTGGACACCGTGTTCCTGGTCAACTCCGGTTCCGAGGCAAGCGATCTGGCCCTGCGGTTGGCCACGGCGGTGACCGGCAGGCGTGACGTGCTCGCGGTCCGGGAGGCCTATCACGGCTGGACGTACGGGACCGACGCGGTATCGACGTCGACCGCCGACAACCCCAGCGCACTGACCACCCGACCCGACTGGGTACATACGGTGGAGTCGCCCAACAGCTTTCGCGGCACCTACCGCGGCGCCGACGTCGGACGCTATGCCGACGACGCCGTCGCCAAGGTGGAGGAGCTCGTCGCGGCGGGCCGCTCACCCGCCGGTTTCATCTGCGAGACCGTGTACGGCAATGCGGGCGGCATGGCGCTGCCCGACGGGTATCTGCAACGGGTGTACGGCGCCGTCCGTGCGGCAGGCGGACTCGCCGTCGCCGACGAGGTGCAGGTGGGCTATGGCCGACTGGGCAAGTGGTTCTGGGGATTCCATCAGCAGCAGGTGGTGCCCGACATCGTGTCGATCGCCAAGTCGACGGGCAACGGCTACCCGCTCGGCGCGGTCATCACCAGCCGCGCGATCGCCGAGGCGTTCAGCTCGCAGGGGTACTTCTTCTCGTCGACCGGCGGCAGCCCGCTGTCCTGCGCGATCGGCATCACGGTGCTCGACGTGCTGCGCGACGAGGATCTCCAGGGCAATGCCGCACGGGTGGGCGAGCACCTCAAGGCCGCGTTGACGGCATTGCGCGACAAGCACCCGATCATCGGCACGGTCCACGGCATGGGCCTCTACCTCGGCGTCGAGATGATCCGTGACCAGGCCACGTTGGAGCCTGCCCCGGAGGAGACGGCCGCGATCTGCGACCGCATGCTCGAACTCGGCGTCGTCATTCAGCCGACCGGCGACCACATGAACATCCTGAAGACCAAGCCGCCGCTGTGCCTCGACGCCGACGGCGCGGACTTCTACGTCGCCACCCTGGATCGGGTCCTCACCGAGGGCTGGTGACCACGCCGAACGTGTCCTGCGCCGAACCGGCGTCTTGAGAGGATGATCCCGTGGCCGAGGAAGAGACGCCGTGGCCGAGCTGGGCTACCGAACGTGTCGAGATCGTCGTCTACGACCCCGCCTGGGCTCGGACCGCCGCACTGGAATGTGTTCATCTGCAACGGCTTCTCGCACACTTGCGGGTTGGCACCATCGAGCACGTCGGCTCGACCGCGGTCCCCGGCCTTGCCGCGAAGCCGATTCTCGACCTCCAGGCTCAGGTCGCAGACCTCGACGTCGCAGACGAAGTGGCGGCCGTCCTCGCCGAGCATGGCTGGCACTACGTCCCTCCGCTACTGGATCACCGGCCCTACCGCCGATTCTTCGTCAAGGTCGCCAACGGTCACCGCACGGCCCACCTGCACCTCCTCGAGGCCGACGGTGATCGCTGGAAGG
>NZ_JBOGDD010000245.1:0-7285 GCF_050701675.1 Mycobacterium sp.
GTTGTGCGCCACCCGTCAGGCGGGGGACCGTTCGATGATGTTCGACAGGACGACGATGCTCTCGCTGCGCTCGATGTCGGCGCTCGCCCGGATGCGCTCGAGGGCCTCCTCCAGGTGGCGCATGTCCCGCGCGAGCACGTGCAGGATGGCATCCGCCGTCCCGGTGACGGTGGCGGCGCTGACGACTTCGGGGATCCCGATCCAGGCCTGCCGGAGCTCGGCGGGCGCAATGGTGCCATGGCAGAACACCTGTACGTATGCCTCGGTGTTCCAGCCGATCGCGTTGCGGTCCACGACGGTGGTGAAGCCACGGATGACACCGTCGTCGAGCATGCGGTCGACGCGCCGCTTCACCGCCGGGGCGGACAGGTTCACCCGCTGTCCGATCTCGGCGAACGTGGCGCGGGCGTGGTTGGCCAATTCGGCCAGAATGCGCTCGTCGGTGTCGTCGAGCCTGTCCATGTGACCCCATTTCCGCCCGTACGCAACAAAACACCGCTATTTTAGCTCCCGCACAACGAAATGTGCACTATTACGCAATGAGTGGCGATTGATTGCGTGACGTGGGAGCCATATCGTCTATTTCATGACGATTTCAGATCTGGCCGGCATGCCGACCGTCGATGTCGCCGCAACGGCGCCGCGCATCCGCACGCCCCGCCTACGCCGGTACGCCATGACGGCGCCTACCTTCTTCACCGTCGAGTACGCGATCAACCCGTGGATGGACACGACGACGCCCGTCGACACCGACCTCGCGGTTCGGCAGTGGGAGAACCTGCTGGCGACCTACCGCGCGCTCGGGCACACCGTCGAAATGGTCCAACCCGTCGCGGGCCTTCCCGACATGGTCTACGCGGCCAACGGTGGCCTGATCGTCGACGACAAGGCCGTCGTCGCCCGCTTCGCCTACCCGCAGCGCGCGGGTGAGGCCGTCGCCTACGCCGAGTGGATGAGCAGCCTGGGGTTCGCACTGAGCTACACCCAGCACACCAACGAAGGCCAGGGCGACCTGTTGGTCGTCGGCTCGATGATTCTGGCGGGTCACGGCTTTCGGACCGACAGGCGAGCTCACGACGAGGTTGCGCACATCACCGGCCTGCCCGTCGTCAGCCTCGAGTTGATCGACCCGCGCTTCTACCACCTCGACACCGCACTTGCGGTGCTCGACGACACCACGATCGCCTACTACCCCCCGGCGTTCAGCGACGACGCCCGCGCGCGCGTTCGGGAGCTGTTCCCCGACGCGATCGAAGTGTCCACCGCCGACGCCTACGTCCTCGGCCTCAACGTCGTCTCCGATGGCAGGCACGTCGTCCTTCCCGCGGCGGCCAGCGGGTTCGCGCAGCAACTCGCCGATATCGGCTTCGAACCGGTCGCCGTCGATCTCTCCGAACTCCTCAAGGGCGGCGGATCCGTCAAATGCTGCACGCTGGAGGTGTACTCGTGAGCATTCTGGATACCGTCATGATTGAACGACTGGATCTCACCGCAGGGTCAATCGACTCCTCGCGCGAGCGCTCGTCGGCCGCCATCGCGGTGGACGATCAGTACGCGGCGCACAACTACTCGCCGCTACCCGTCGTGGCCGCGTCCGCCGAGGGCGTCTGGATCACCGACGTCGAGGGCCGCCGTTATCTGGACTGCCTCGCCGCGTACTCCGCGGTGAACTTCGGCCATCGCAACCCGGAGGTCATCGCTACCGCGCACGCTCAGCTCGACGCCGTCACGCTGGTGAGCCGCGCATTCCACTCCGACAAGCTCGGGCCGTTCTGTGCAGCGCTCGCCGACCTGTGCGGCAAGGACATGGTGCTGCCCATGAACAGTGGCGCCGAAGCCGTGGAGAGCGGTATCAAGGTCGCGCGCAAGTGGGGTACCGACGTCAAGGGCGTAGCGAAAGACCAGTCCAACATCATCGTGGCGAACAACAACTTCCACGGCCGCACCACGACCATCATCAGCTTCTCCGACGACGAGATCGCACGCCGCGGATTCGGTCCCTACACACCCGGCTTCCGTGCGGTGCCCTTAGGTGACGCCGACGCACTGGCAGCGGCGATCGACGACAACACCGTCGCCGTCCTGCTGGAACCCATTCAGGGTGAGGCGGGCATCATCGTGCCGCCCGAGGATTACCTGCCGCGGGTGCGCGCGCTGTGCACCGAGCGCAACGTGTTGATGATCGCCGACGAGATTCAGGCGGGGCTGGCACGCACCGGCCGTACCTTCGCCTGCGACCACTGGGGCATCGTCCCCGACGTGTATCTGCTCGGCAAGGCGCTCGGCGGTGGTGTGGTTCCGCTGTCGGCCGTCGTCGCCAACCGCGACGTGCTCGGCGTTCTACACCCTGGCGAGCACGGCTCGACGTTCGGCGGCAACCCACTGGCCACGGCGATCGGCTCGACCGTGGTCGCAATGCTTCGGCGAGGCGAATACCAGTCCCGCTCAGCCGAACTCGGTGATCGTTTGCACCGTCGCCTGCGCGCGCTCACGGGCCATGGCGTCCTGGCCGTGCGCGGTATGGGGCTGTGGGCGGGCGTCGACATCGACCCGCGCATCGGAACCGGAAAGCAGATCAGCTTGCGGCTGGCGGCACTCGGTGTTCTCGTCAAGGACACACATGGGTCGACCTTGAGATTCGCCCCACCGATCGTGATTACCGAGGAGGAGATCGATTGGGCCGTTGATCAGTTCGCCGCCGTACTGACAGACGCCCTGGCCACCCAACACATCAACGCTTGACGCCTGCCCGAGGAGGCACCATGGCATCAACCGCACCAACGGTGAGCTTCACCGAACAGATGCTGCGGCGTCGCCCCATCATCGGGGCACCGGTCGCTCATGGGGCCTCCGACCACCTCAAACGCACGATCGGCGTCTTCCAACTCACGATGTTCGGTGTCGGCGCGACGGTCGGCACCGGCATCTTCTTCGTGTTGTCCGCTGCGGTACCCGAGGCGGGTCCCGCCGTGATCCTCTCCTTCCTGCTGGCGGGTGTGGCGGCCGGCCTGGCGGCGATCTGTTACGCCGAGATGGCTTCGGCCGTACCGGTTTCGGGATCGACGTACTCCTACGCCTACACCACCCTCGGTGAGTTCATCGCCATGGGCGTCGCGGCCTGTCTGCTGCTCGAGTACGGCGTGTCGACGGCCGCGGTCGCCGTCGGCTGGAGTCAGTACCTCAACAAGCTCTTGACGAATATCTTCGGAGTCCAACTGCCGCAGGCGATCACGGCGGCACCCTGGGACACCGACCCGGGCATCGTCAACCTTCCCTCGATTCTCCTCGTCGTCATGTGCATGCTGCTTCTCATCCGCGGCGCGTCGGAATCCGCCAAGGCAAACACCATCATGGTGCTGATCAAGCTCGGCGTGCTCGGCATGTTCATCATCATCGCGTTCACGGCCTTCCAGACCGACCGCTTCGCCAACTTCGCGCCGATGGGCACTGCCGCAATCGGACTCGCCGCAGGCACGATCTTCTTCTCCTACATCGGACTCGACGCCGTATCGACGGCAGGCGACGAGGTCAAGGACCCGCAGAAGACCATGCCGCGCGCCATCATCGCCGCGCTGCTCATCGTCACCTCCGTCTACGTGCTGGTCGCCTTCGCCGCCCTCGGCGCCCAGCCGTGGGAGAAATTCGACGGACAGGAAGCCGGCCTGGCCGTCATTCTGGAGGACATCCTTCAAAACCAGTGGGCCAGTACCGTACTCGCAGCAGGAGCGGTGATCTCGATCTTCTCGGTCACCCTGGTCACGATGTATGGCCAGACCCGCATCCTGTTCGCGATGGGGCGCGACGGCCTGCTGCCGTCGATGTTTGCGAAGGTCAATCCGAAGTCCATGACCCCCGTCAACAACACCATCATCGTGGCGATCGTGGTCAGCATCCTCGCGGGCTTCATTCCGCTGGACAAGCTCGCCGACATGGTGTCGATCGGTACGCTCACCGCGTTCATCGTGGTGTCCATCGGCGTGATCATCCTGCGGGTCCGTGAGCCCGATCTGGCGCGCGGATTCAAGGTGCCGTTCTACTACGTCATTCGGACCAGCAGTCGCAACATCCACATCCCGGTCGTTCCGGTCCTGTCGGTTCTCGCGTGCGGCTACATCCTCTACAGCCTGCACTGGTACACCTGGATCGCCTTCGGCGCCTGGGTGATCGTCGTGCTGGCCTTCTACCTGGCCTGGGGCAGGCACCACAGTGCACTGAACGACGGTGGGGACGGGATCATCTCCGCTGCCGCTGCCGGCGTCGAGGATGTCGAGATCGTGACCCCGCCGAAGGATCGCGCATGACTTCCCAGCGAGTAGCGAAGGCGGATCGCGCATGACCGTCGTCGTGGGCTACCTTGCCGGGAAGGGCGGGCTGTCGGCGCTGAACCTCGGCGCAGAGGCGGCACGGACTTTGAAGACCACATTGTCGGTCGTCACCGTGGTCCCGAAGCCGTGGACTACTCCGTCGCCGGCGCGCATTGACGCCGAATACGCCCAGTACGCCGATAGATTGGCGGCCGACTCCGCCGCCCAGGCGCGCGAGTGCATTGCGGCGCTGGACGGCCAGCTCGACGTCAGCTTTCACAAGTACGCCCACCGATCGGCGTCCGGCGGCCTGGTGGACGCCGTCAAGGAGCTCGATGCCGAGGTGTTGGTGCTGGGATCTGCGGCTGACGGCAGCCTCGGCCAGGTGGTCATCGGGTCGACCGCGGACCGGCTGCTGCACTCGTCGCCGGTGCCTCTGGCCATCGGTCCGCGTGGCTACCGCGGGTCGAAGACCCACGGATTGACCCGAATCACCTGTGCGTACCCAGGCACGCCGGAGTCGCTGCACGTCGTGGGGCGTGTCGCGACCCTCGCCGAACAGCTCGGGGTGCCGATGCGTGTGATCACGTTCGCGGTTCGTGGGCGCACGATGTACCCGCCCGAAGTTGGCCTGCATGCCGAGGATTCGCTACTGCAGTCCTGGGCAGCGCAGGCTCGAGATACCTTGGCCAAGTTGAAGTCCGACGGCGTGGTGGCCGATGACGTCCAGCTGCAGGTGGTCACCGGCAACGGCTGGGATCAGGCGCTCGACGCCGCCGAGTGGCTCGACGGTGAACTACTGGCGCTGGGTACGTCGCCGCAGGGCGCGATCGCCCGGGTGTTCCTCGGATCGAAGGGCACCAAGATCGTGCGCCACAGCCCGGTTCCGGTGCTCGTACTGCCCAACTAGTGTCCTGGGTCGCAATTCGCTCGTAGCAGTTGGCCCACGTCTACTGGCCGACGCCGCCAACATCGAAAACATCAGACCCACATGCTATTTGGAAGCCGAAGCGGGCGAGGAGCGTCAGTACTTCATCGTGCCGCGGTCGACGGCGATCTGCGATCCGGAGATCGTCCTCGACCCGTCACCGGCCAGCCAGGCCACCACGTCCGAAACCTCTTCGGGCGTCATGAATTCCTGCAGGCCCTTCTTGCCGTCGTGGTTGACGGGGTGATACGGCATTGGCGAGAAGCTGTGGATGTAGGTCGGATACTTGCCGAAGATCTCCATCATGGCTTCGGGTTCGACCATCGGCGTGCCGATCGAGTACGGGTGAATCGAGTTGACCCGTATGCCGAACTCCCCCACCTCGAGCGCGAGCGAGTTCGTGATGGCGACCAGGCCATGCTTGGACGCCGCATAGTGGCTGTTGCCCGGAGTGGCCTTGAGACCCGCGGATGAGCTGACGATGATGATCGACCCGCCGTTGCCCGCCTCGATCATGGCGGGCACCGTGGCCCGCACGGTACGCCACGTGCCGTTGAGGTTGACGTCGATGACGCTGTCCCACTGCTCTTCCGACATCTCGAACATCCGGCCCCAGCTGAGGACGCCTGCGTTGGCGACCACGATGTCGAGTCGGCCGAACTGCTCGATGGCGTCGGCCACCACCTGTTGCTGTGCCGCGAGATCGCGGATGTCGACCTCACGGGCGAGCACCTTGCGGCCGGTCGCCTCCACCTGCCGCACAGTCTCGGCGAGGTCCTCCGACGTCGCCGCGGGGTAGGTGATCGTGTCCGAGATCGGGCCGCAGAGGTCGATGGCGACGACGTCGGCACCCTCGCTCGCCAGTCGCACTGCGTGCGCACGGCCCTGACCACGTGCGGCCCCGGTCACGAAGGCCACCCGGCCCTCGAGTGCTCCAGTCATCGCCAGTCCTTTCGTCTGCCCGCGGCGTGCGCGAGCGTGCGCGTTCGTCCGCCCCGATCGGCGTGTCGTGGCGCAGACACGCACGCTCGCGGGGGGACCATCAGCGCTCAGGCTAGCAGTCGAACTGGAACGTGTTCTAGTAATCCCCCGCGCCGCAGATCGGCGTCAGATCACAGCTCGGAGATGATCTGCTGACGCTTGGCGTGGTACTCGTCTTCGGTGATCGTTCCCATCGCGCGCAACGTCTCAAGCTGCTGCAGGCGCTGAGGGGTCGACGGCACGGGGGGCGGGGGCGGGGGCGGGTAGGCGGCAGCCGGATTCACCGACGGCGCCATCTGCGCGGCGGGCGGAACCTGCTGCGCGGCAGCACGCCTGACGACGTTCATGACCTGCTGGCGAACCACCGGGTTGGACCGGATGTCGATGGTTCCGTTCATGGGCACGCCGTTGGCCTTGAGGATCTGCATGATCTCCATCAGCGGGCCCGCCTGCCCGGACAGGTCGTAGGTCCGGTTGCCGTCCTCGGCGAGCGTGAACTGTGCAGGCATCATTCCGCCGACCAAAGCACTTCGGTTCCAGTCGATTTGGTACTGGTTGGTCGCGGGATCGACGAGCACCACCAGTTTGCGTCCGGTGATCAGGGGCAGCCTCGTCACCGATGCGATCACCTTGTCCTGGGCGTCGAAGGGGGCGATGCCGGGGCCCTCGATGTGCAGGCTGATCTTCACCAGCGGTTGATCGTTGATGCGCGTTCCCGTTTCACCGATACCGGTCACGTGAGCGAGCGCCAACACGCCGTCGGCCTCGAGCATCTTGGTGGTCGCATCGGACTTGGCGCCGTAGCTGGCCAGAGCAATGGCGATCAGGACGTCGGCGGCCGTGATCAGCAGGCCGACCCAGAACATCCATGCGATGTACGGCCGCGTGCCCTCGCCGAGGGCGAAGTACACCGCAAGGAAGATCGGCCCGACCAGGCCGCCGCACAGCAGCACCATCAGCTGCGACTTCACATAGCGACCCAACATCTGCCACGCCCCCTCGTCAGCCGGCCGGGTTCTGCCAGGACAGACTATCGCCAACTCGCCGAATTGGGTCCGGTTGTTTCAGGTAC
>NZ_JBOGDD010000246.1:0-1602 GCF_050701675.1 Mycobacterium sp.
GAATAGGCGATGCCGTTGGCCGGCTGGCGCAGCTTCAGCTTGTCGAGCATCGACGTCCCTGGAGGGCAGACGCAGGCCGCGTTCCTCGTTGCTCGTGTCGGTGGTCATCGGGACTGAGGGATCGCTACGGGGCGGGCGGGTCGATGACGATGGCGAAGGCCTTGTTCTCGATGCCGCCGGAGCGATCCAGCGAGATGAACTTCTCCTCGACGTACTCATCGATGGCATGCGGACCGCCTTCGCGGCCCAGCCCGCTCTCCTTGAAGCCACCGAACGGGTAGGCCGGATGGATCACGTGCCAGTTGTTGACCCACACCATGCCCGCGTCGAGGCGACGGGCGACCTCAAGGGCTCGGGGCTCGCTACCCCACACCCCCGCGGACAGACCGTAACTGGTGTCGTTGGCGATCTTGACGGCGTCGTCGACGTCGTCGTAGGTCAGCACCACCAGCACGGGCCCGAACACCTCTTCGCGAGCCACCCGCATGTCGTTGGTGACGTCGACGAAGATCGTGGGCTCGATCCAGTAGCCCTTCGCGAACTCAGGCCCGCGTGGCACGTCCCCGCCGACGGCGACCTTGGCGCCTTCCTCGGCGGCGATGCGGAAGTAGTCCAGGATGCGGTCACGCTGCTCAGCCGAGATCACCGGTCCGACATTGGTGCTGGGCTGCAACGGGTCTCCCACCCGCAGGGTGGCCGCGCGGGAGAGCAGCTTGTCCAGGATCTCGTCGCGGCGGCTGACGGGGATGAGCAGCCGGGTGCCCGCCTCGCAGGCCTGGCCGTTGTTGGCCATGCAGGCAAACAACGCACCGTCGACGGCCATGTCGACGTCGGCGTCGTCGAGGATGATGTTGGCACCCTTGCCGCCGAGCTCCAGGGTCACCCGCCGGATCGAGTCCGCTGACTGACGCAGGATGCTCTTGCCCACCGCGGTCGAGCCAGTGAACGCGACCTTGCGCACCCCGGGGTGCCCGGACAGGTGGGCGCCGACCGGTTCGCCGTCGCCGGTCACGACGTTCAGTACGCCGGGAGGCAGGCCGGCGGCCTCGAATTCGCGGGCCAGCTCCAACAGCAGCAGTGGTGCGTGCTCGTCGGGTTTGAGCACCACCGAGTTTCCGGCGACCAGCGCAGGTCCGATCTTCCACACGGCGGTGAGCAGGGGGATGTTCCACGGCACGATCGCCGCAATCACGCCGATCGGCTCGCGCACCACGATGCCCTCGGCGGCGATGGGCTCGATGGCCGGGCCCGTGGTCTCCCACTCATAGCTCTGAGCGATGGCGGCCAGGTACTGCAGTTGGGCGACCGACAGGCCGACGTGCAGGGCTCCGGTGATGCGGATCGTCGCGCCGTTCTCCTTCGACTGCAACGCAGACAGTTCCTCGGCGCGTGCACCGAAGCGTTCGGCAACGGTGTTGATCAGGGCGGCGCGTTCAGCAGGCGGCGTGCGTCGCCAGGTGCCTTCCGTGAAGGCGGTCGTCGCCGCGGCCACGGCCGCATCGACATGCTCGATGCCACCCTTGGCCACGGTCGCTACCAGCTCTTCGGTTGCGGGACTGCGGATTTCGTAGTGGTCCTCGGTGTCTAGCCATTGTCCGTCGA
>NZ_JBOGDD010000247.1:0-15468 GCF_050701675.1 Mycobacterium sp.
GGGTTGAAGAACCCGGACGGGACGATGAGCGGCTTCGACGTCGACGTCGCCACCTACGTCGCCGGACAGCTCGGCTTCACCCCCGACAAGATCGAGTGGAAGGAATCACCGTCCGCGCAGCGCGAGACGCTGATCCAGAACGATCAGGTCAAGTTCATCGCGGCGACGTACTCCATCACCGACGCGCGCAAGGAAAAGGTGTCCTTCGCGGGGCCGTACCTGGTGACGGGCCAGAGCCTGCTGGTCAAGGCCGACAACACCGACATCACGGGCGCCGAGTCCCTGCAGAACAACAAGAAGCTGTGCTCGGTGTCGGGCTCGACGCCCGCGCAGAACATCAAGGACAAGTACCCCGGTGTGCAGCTGCAGCAGTACGACACGTATTCGGCCTGCATCGAGGCTTTGAAGAACGGCGCGGTCGACGCGGTCACCACCGACGAGGTGATCCTCGCCGGCTACGCCGCGCAGAGCCCGGGAATCTTCAAGATCGTCGGCAAGCCGTTCACCGTGGAGAACTACGGCATCGGACTGAAGAAGGACGACACCGAACTGCAGACCAAGATCAACGACGCCATCACCAAGATGGAGGCCGACGGCGACTGGGCCAAGGCCTTCGAGAAGAACCTCGGGCCCGCAGGCATTCCGACGCCGCCGCCGCCGGCGCTGGACAAGTGACCTAGAGCGCTAGCGAGGCGGAGACCCAGTGGAGATCTTCTCCGAATACCGGGACCAGATCTTCGAGGCGTTCTGGACCACGATCCAGTTGACGGTGTACTCAGCCGTCGGAGCACTGATCCTCGGCACGGTGCTGGCCGCGATGCGGCTGGCACCGGTGCCGATGCTCAACTGGCTCGGCACCGCGTACGTCAACGTGGTGCGCAATACGCCGTTGACCCTGATCATCCTGTTCTGTTCGTTCGGCCTGGCTCAGACGCTGGGCATCACGTTGGTCGATTCACAGTCCGTGACGTCGATCGAGGACAGCAACTTCCGCTTGGCGGTGCTCGGGCTGACGGTCTACACCGCGGCATTCGTGTGCGAGACGGTCCGTGCCGGGGTCAACACCGTGCCCCTCGGACAGGCCGAGGCTGCCAGGTCGCTGGGTCTGACGTTCGGCCAGAATCTGCGAGTGGTGCTACTGCCGCAGGCATTTCGCGCAGTGCTCATCCCCCTGGGTTCGGTACTGATCGCGTTGACGAAGAACACCACGATCGCCTCGGCCATCGGGGTCGCCGAGGCCGCGTTGCTGATGAAGGAGATGATCGAGAACACGGCCGCGCTGGCCACCATCGGGGCGATCTTCGCACTGGGCTTCATCATTCTGACACTGCCGCTGGGGTTGCTCTTCGGTTGGCTCGGCAAGCGATTGGCGGTAGCACGGTGATGAGCGCTTGTGCGAAGAACAGAGGATCCCGATGAGCGGCGCATCGGTTCTCTTCGACGCGCCGGGAGCACGCGCGCGGATACGCAACCGCGCGATCACCGCGGTCACGTTGGTGTTGGCGCTGATCGTGGCGTGGGTGGTCTACTCGCGTTTGGAGAGCAAGGGCCAGTTGACGGCAGCCAAGTGGGAGCCCTTCCTCACGGGCAACCTCTGGAAGACCTACATCCTGCCGGGTGTGCAGGGCACCTTGACGGCGGCGGCGGTATCGATCGTGCTGGCCATGCTCCTGGGCTTCGTGCTGGGCGTGGGCCGGCTTTCCCACCACAACGGAATTCGGTGGACGTGCTCGGTGATCGTCGAGTTCTTCCGCGCCGTGCCCGTGCTGGTCATGATGATCTTCGCGTACTTCCTCTACGCCACGTATGACGTCCTCCCGTCCAAATACCTTGCGCTGGCGGGTGTCATCACGGGTTTGACGCTCTACAACGGCGCGGTGATCGCCGAGATCGTCCGCGCGGGCGTGAACGCGCTCCCCCGCGGACAGTCCGAGGCTGCCGAGGCGCTGGGTCTGCGCTGGGGCCAGATCATGCGCTCGATCCTGCTTCCGCAGGCGGTCACGTCGATGCTGCCGGTGCTGGTGTCACAGATGGTGGTGGTCCTGAAGGACACCGCCATCGGCTACCAGATCACCTTCCTCGAAATGGTGCGCCAAGGCACGCAGGTGGGATCGGCATACGGCAACTACGTTCCCGCGCTGATCGTGATCGCCATCCTGATGATCTGCGTGAACTTCGGCCTCGGCGCCCTCGCGACCTGGCTCGAGGGCCGGTTGCGCCGTTCGAAGCGCGGGCCGGAGCCCATGCCCGCCGCGCCGGTCACGCGGGGCTCGTTCGGTGCGGGTGCCGGGGGCACAATCTAGGCCTCCCGCCCGCGATCAGGCAGCGTGGCGCACGGTCAGCCCGTCGACTGACTTCGACGGCTAGACCTGCCTGCGTTCCCGTTCGCTGGCCAATGCCACCTTCACGACGTCGAAGGCCATCGACTGGTGGTAGCCGCGACGAGCGAGCATGCCGACGAGCCTGCGCGCCACCTTGACGTCGTCGGTGTCATCGGTGAGGCGTTCGCGACGCAGCTTGTCGGCGACCAGTTGCTCGGCACGGACCCGCTCGGCGTCGGAGTCGACGTCGGCAAGTGCTTCGACGATCGTCTCGTCGTCGATGCCCTTGGTGCGCAACTCCGAAGCCAGGGCGCGTTTACCCTTGCCTGCGTTCGCGTGGCGCGAGCGCACCCATTGTTCGGCGAAGTCACGGTCGTCCACCAACCCGACGTCGGTCAGCCGATCCAGTACCCGGGTGCTGACGTCGTCGGGATAGCCCCGCTTGGTCAGCTGAGCGGCCAGCTCGGCCCGAGTTCGCGCCCGTGCGGTGAGCAGGCGCAGGCACAATGCCCGCGCCTGCTCCTCGCGGGAGGCCGACGTGGCCTCGGGCTCGCCTGCGTCCTCCGACTCAGAAGTCGACTGGGACGGGCAGGGCTTTGTCATCGCTGGAGTCTTCGGTCAGCACGGCGCCAATGCCGAGTTTCTCCTTGATCTTCTTCTCGATCTCGGCGGCCGTATCGGGGTTCTCGATCAGGAAGTTGCGGGCGTTCTCCTTGCCCTGGCCCAGCTGCTCACCCTCGTAGGTGAACCAGGAGCCGGACTTGCGGACGAAGCCGTGCTCGACACCCATGTCGATGAGCGAGCCCTCCTTGGAGATGCCCCTGCCGTACAGGATGTCGAACTCGGCCTGCTTGAACGGCGGTGCCATCTTGTTCTTGACGACCTTGCAGCGGGTACGGTTGCCGACCGCGTCGGTGCCGTCCTTGAGCGTCTCGATGCGCCGCACGTCGAGGCGGATCGAGGCGTAGAACTTCAACGCCTTACCGCCCGTGGTGGTCTCGGGTGAGCCGAACATCACGCCGATCTTCTCGCGGAGCTGGTTGATGAAGATCGCGGTGGTGTTCGAGTTGCTCAGGGCGCCGGTGATCTTGCGCAGCGCCTGGCTCATCAGCCGGGCTTGCAGACCGACGTGACTGTCGCCCATCTCGCCCTCGATCTCGGCGCGGGGCACCAGCGCCGCCACCGAGTCGATGACCAGGATGTCCAGGGCGCCGGACCGGATCAGCATGTCGGCGATCTCGAGTGCCTGCTCACCGGTATCGGGCTGGGACACCAGCAGCGAGTCGGTGTCCACGCCGAGCTTCTTGGCGTAGTCGGGATCCAGCGCGTGCTCGGCGTCGATGAACGCCGCGATGCCGCCTGCGGCCTGCGCATTGGCGACCGCGTGGAGTGCCACGGTGGTCTTACCCGAGGACTCCGGGCCGTATATCTCGACGACCCGGCCGCGCGGCAACCCGCCGATGCCGAGCGCCACGTCCAGTGCGATCGATCCGGTGGGGATGACCGAGATCGGTTGACGGACCTCGTCACCGAGTCGCATCACCGATCCCTTGCCGTGACTCTTCTCGATCTGTGCGAGAGCCAGCTCGAGGGCCTTCTCGCGATCTGGGGCTTGCGCCATGGTGGTGGTCTCCGTCCTCTTGGTGTCCGGTTGATCGAGTGTTCGATCAGTTGGCGGTGACGGTAGAGGTCGGTACCGACAAGTCGGCCTGACCGGCGTTCATCCGTCGAACACTGCCCACAGTAGACGAACACCTGTTCGATTCAAGTTGACACGCCGATAGCTGGAGAGGCGCAGAATTCCGGGGCTGCTGCCGCACGGAGAATCCAGCGTCTGCTCCCCCCGCGACGCGCAGTCGACCTATCGTGGGGTCATCGGGGCCCGGAGTGGGGCGGACATGCACGAGATGGCGTTGACACAGAGTGTCGTCGAAGCGGTGTGCGAGCACGCCGCCGGTCGCCGCGTGCACAGCGTCAAGGTGGAGGTCGGCGCTTTGTGTGCCGTGGTGCCCGACGCCATGACGTTCTGCTTCGATCTGGCGACTCAGGGAACCGTCGCCGTTGGTGCGCGACTGGACCTCGACATACGCCCAGGCGCGGCCCGCTGCCGCAGCTGCGACGCAAACTTCGAGTTGACCGACTTGATTCTGTTATGCCCCTGCGGCAGTGCCGATGTCGAGGTGCTGACCGGACGGGACTTGAAGATCCTTTCAATGGAAGTGAGCTGATCATGTGCGCGACCTGCGGCTGCGGTGAAGACGGTGCGACCATCACTCTCGCCGGCGAAACTCACCCGCACGACCACCCACACGACCACCCGCACGACCACCCGCACGACGGTGCTCACCAGACCATCACGCTTGAGCAAAGGGTTCTGGCGAAGAACGACCGACTTGCCGAACAGAACCGGGAGTCGCTCGCCCAACACGACATCGTGGCCATCAACCTCACCAGCTCACCTGGAGCGGGCAAGACCACACTCCTGGAGCGCACGATCCGGAGTCTCGATGGTCGCCGACCCATCGCCGTCATCGAAGGCGACCAGGAAACGCTGCTCGACGCCGAGCGAATCCGGGCCACCGGATGCCGGGCGGTTCAGGTCAATACAGGTGCGGGATGCCATCTCGACGCGGACATGGTGCGTCGCGCATTGGAGACGCTCGACCCCGAACCAGGAACCCTTCTCTTCATCGAGAACGTCGGGAATCTGGTCTGCCCAGCACTTTTCGATCTCGGTGAGCGCGGGATGGTGGTAGTCATCTCGGTCACCGAGGGCGCAGACAAGCCTCTGAAGTACCCGCACATGTTCGCCGCGGCCGAGCTCGTCCTGATCAACAAGATCGACTTACTGCCCTATGTGGACTTCGATCTCGACGTCTGCGCGGCCAACGCCAGGTCGATAAACCCACGCCTTCAGATACTCCCCGTGTCGGCGACGACGGGCGAGGGCCTCGAGTTTTGGCACCAGTGGATTGACGATCTCGTCAAGACTTAAACGTAATGACGAATGTCACATTCTTCCGTTGACAAGACATTCTGCCGGGGGTAAACCGAGAACCAGCGACGCGCAAGTGGGCCGAAGGGCGACTCCTGCGCCGTAGGGAACCCCAGCCCGGTCCCGGAAAGCTGCAGCATGCCAACTGAAGCTGCCATAAAAGCGGAAAAGACTCTCATCCACGTTCTGTGGATCAACGCCGGACTGAGTTGTGACGGCGATTCCGTGGCATTGACAGGCGCCACCCAACCCAGCATCGAGGAGATTGCGCTCGGTGCGCTACCCGGCCTGCCCCAAGTCGCGGTGCATTGGCCGCTCATCGACTTCGAATGCGGACCCGCGGGCGGCGCCGACGACTTCCTCGAATGGTTCTTCAAGGCCGACCGCGGCGAGCTGGAACCGTTCGTACTGGTCGTCGAGGGGTCGATCCCCAACGAGAACCTGCACGACGAGGGGTACTGGTGCGGGTTCGGCAACGATCCGGCGACCAACCAGCCGATCACCACCAGTGAATGGCTGGACCGGCTCGCCCCGAAGGCAACCGCGATCGTGGCCGTCGGTACCTGCGCGACGTATGGCGGTATCCACGCGATGGCGGGCAACCCGACCGGCGCAATGGGTGTGCCGGACTATCTGGGTTGGGAGTGGAAGAGCAAGGCAGGCATTCCGATCGTCTGTGTGCCCGGCTGCCCCATTCAGGGAGACAACCTTTCCGAGACGTTGACGTACCTGCTGTACATGGCCACCGGCCAGGCGCCGATGATCCCACTCGACGAGGCGTTGCGACCCCAATGGCTGTTCGGCAACACCGTGCACGAGGGGTGCGACCGAGCCGGTTACTACGAGCAGGGCGATTTCGCGACGGAGTACGGGTCGCCGAAATGCATTGTCAAGCTGGGCTGTTGGGGTCCGGTCGTGAAGTGCAACGTGCCCAAACGCGGCTGGATCAACGGCGTCGGCGGTTGCCCGAACGTCGGCGGTATCTGCATCGGATGCACGATGCCTGGCTTCCCGGACAAGTTCATGCCCTTCATGGATGAGCCCCCCGGCGGCAAGATCTCGACGACCGCGTCGGGTCTGTACGGGTCGGTGATTCGCAATCTGCGCCACATCACCGGAAAGACCGTGGACAAAGAGCCGAAGTGGCGCCATTCGGGCAGGGAACTGACGACAGGAGCGAAGCGCACCTGGTAGGTGCACTTCGCACAGGAGGCCAATTCAATGACAACGACCGTCCCCGGACCTCAACACACCAAGAAGGATCCGCGCACCCTCGTCGACATGTCGTGGGATCCGATCACCCGGATCGTCGGCAGCCTCGGCATCTACACCAAGATCGACTTCGAGAACCGCGAAGTGGTGGAGTGCCACAGCACGTCGTCGATCTTCCGCGGCTACTCGATCTTCATGAAGGGCAAGGATCCCCGCGACGCGCACTTCATCACGAGTCGCATCTGCGGAATCTGCGGCGACAATCACGCCACCTGCTCGTGCTACACGCAGAACATGGCTTACGGCGTAAAGCCGCCCAACCTGGGCGAGTGGATCGTCAACCTTGGTGAAGCCGCGGAATACATGTTCGACCACAACATCTTTCAAGAGAATCTGGTCGGCGTCGACTACTGCGAGAAGATGGTCTCGGAGACCAACCCGAGCGTGTTGGCCAAGGCTGAGAACACCGTTGCCCCGCGCTCCGAGGCGCACGGCTACCGCACCATCGCCGACATCATGCGCGCCCTCAACCCATTCACCGGTGAGTTCTACCGTGAGGCACTGGTGGTGAGCCGCTGGACGCGGGAGATGTTCTGTCTGATGGAGGGGCGCCACGTGCATCCCTCGACGCTGTACCCAGGCGGTGTCGGCACCGTCGCCACCATCCAGCTGATGACCGACTACATCACCCGGCTGATGCGCTACGTCGAGTTCATGAAGAAGGTCGTGCCGATGCACGACGATCTCTTCGACTTCTTCTACGAGGCCCTCCCCGGCTACGAGAAGGTCGGCCTACGGCGGACCCTGTTGGGGTGCTGGGGCTCCTTCCAGGACCCCGAGTACTGCAACTTCTCCTATAAGGACATGGAGATGTGGGGCAACAAGATGTTCGTCACGCCCGGCGTGGTGGTGGACGGCAAGCTCGTCACCCATTCGCTGGTCGACATCAACCTCGGCATCCGAATCCTGTTGGGCAGCAGCTACTACGACGACTGGACCGACCAGGAGATGTTCGTCAAGAACGATCCGCTGGGCAACCCGGTCGACAGGCGCCATCCGTGGAATCAGCACACCAACCCCAAGCCGCAGAAGCGCGACATGGACGACAAGTACAGCTGGGTCATGTCGCCGCGCTGGTTCGACGGGAAGGACCACCTGGCCCTGGACACCGGCGGCGGTCCGCTCGCCCGGTTGTGGTCGACAGCGCTGGCCGGTCTCGTCAACGCCGACGGCTACGTCGTGTCCACCGGTCACAGCGTGCAGATCAACCTGCCGAAGACCGCGCTCAAGGGTCCGGTCTCCTTCGAGTGGAAGATCCCCGAACACGGCAGCAACACCATCGAGCGCAACCGGGCCAGGACCTACTTCCAGGCGTACGCGGCGGCATGTGCGCTGCACTTCGCCGAGCAGGCACTGGTCGAGATCCGTGCGGGCCGTACCAAGACGTGGGAGAAGTTCACCGTGCCGGACGAAGCCATCGGTTGCGGCTTCACCGAGGCGGTCCGCGGAGTTCTCAGCCACCACATGGTGATTCGGGACGGCAAGATCGCGAACTACCATCCGTATCCGCCCACCCCGTGGAACGCCAACCCGCGCGACACCTACGGAACTCCGGGCCCGTACGAGGATGCCGTGCAGGGCCAACCGATCTTCGAGGAGAACGATCGCGAGAACTTCAAGGGCATCGACATCATGCGGACGGTCCGTAGCTTCGACCCCTGCCTGCCATGCGGAGTACACATGTACCTGGGTGACGGGAAGACGATCGAGAAACTGCACTCGCCCACCCAGTCCGTCACTGGGGAGTGATACATGGCCTCGACAGGACACCAAGGCCCGGAGGCACTCCACGACGACATGCAATGGCGCACCGCAGGCGATCGCATCCAGACCCTGCTGGACGCCAGCGCGGGCAGCGGCACGGTCGTGCGCGAACGGACCGAGCAACTCGCGGCTGAGCTGACGGAACTGTACGGTGCGGCGCTCGAACGAATCGTCGCCATCACGGCCGAGGTTGTCCCCGATTTGGTCGGCCGGTTCGTGGCCGACGATTTGGTGGCCAGCCTCATGCTGGTCCACGGCCTGCATCCACACGGTGTGGAACGCAGAATCGAGGACGCGCTAGATAGCGTCCGCCCCTATCTCGGCTCGCATGGTGGCGACGTCACGCTACTGGAGGTGAAGGACGATGTCGTTCGCCTGCAGTTCGCAGGCAGTTGCAAGAGCTGCCCGTCGTCGGCGGTCACCCTTGAGTTCGCCGTAGAGGACGCCGTCCGTGCAGCCGCACCCGAGATCGCCACGATCGAAGTCGTGGCCGCGGAGCTGGATTCCTCGACCGCGGCGTCGTCGGGGCTGATCTCGGTCGATTCGCTGATGAGCCGCGTCCATACCAAGGACACCGCTGGTGCCGCCTGGTATCCGGTTCCCGACGTCGGGGATCTTGGGCCCGGCGAGGTCGGCGGGTTCCTGGTTGCCGGGGTGCCGATCCTGGCCTGCCGCGTCGGCGACGAATTATTCGCTTACCACGATAGGTGCGGCAGCTGCGACGAGTCGCTGGCGGGCGCGGCACTACATCGCCCGATGGGCGCATCGATCGGGCAGGCCGTGCTGCGTTGTCCGCGCTGCGGCGCCCATTTCGACGCAGTGCACGCGGGCGCGGGCATGGACGACTCAGCCGACGCCGCGAGTCATCTCGATCCGATCCCCCTGCTCCGTCGCGACGGCGTGCTGTCGGTCGCCGTGCTCGCCGAGGCCACCGGGGTGATGTGATGGCGGGCGCATACGACGTATTGGCACGGATCCGGGCCAACAAGCGACCCGTGCAGCAGGCGGGTGAGCGCTGCGAGATGTGCGCCGAGCAGATCGCCGACGAACATCAGCACGTCGTCAATGTCGCGGCACGGCAGCTGATGTGCACCTGCCGTGGCTGCTACCTGTTGTTCTCCGACCCCCACGCGAAGCTGAGGTATCGGGCGGTGCCCGATCGCTACCTCACGTTCGGAGACTTCACGCTGGACCGGCGCGCGTGGGAAGCCCTGCAGATACCCGTCGGGCTGGCGTTCTTCTTCCGCAACTCGGAGATGGACAAGACGGTCGCCTTCTACCCTGGCCCGGCAGGTGCCACCGAGTCCGAACTGGACCTCGACGCCTGGAGCACCATCAGCGGTGCCGATACCCGACTGAGATTACTCGCCGACGACGTCGAAGCGCTGCTGGTGCGCGTACCCGATCGAGAACACGCCGATCCCGAACTCAACGCCGCAGCCGAGTGCTACCTGGTGCCCATCGATGCCTGTTATGAGTTCGTGGGCAGACTGCGAATGTTGTGGCGGGGCTTCGACGGTGGCCAAGAGGTTCGTGGGTTCGTCGATGAGTTCTTCGACCGCATCAAGGAGCGGAGCAAGGTGGCCACCACATGAAGGGGCCTGGGTGAGCGAGCTGACGTTCACCGTCTGGGACGTGACCGCAGAACAGTTCTCGGTCACGCCTCGACTGATTGCGCGCATCGGCATCACGGCAGACGACGAACCGATCCAGGCCATCGCACTGCGGTGCCAGCTTCGGATCGAGCCGCTGCGACGGCCCTACTCCGACGAGGAGGCGGCAGGTCTGATCGACCTTTTCGGGCCCCGTGAGCGATGGGTGAACACTCAACGCACGTTTCTCTGGCAGCACAGCACCGCGATGGTGCAGGGATTCGCCGGCACATGCGAGATCACGATGCCGCTGGAGTGCACCTACGACTTCGAGGTCACGGCGTCCAAGTATCTGCACGCCTTGCGCGACGGCACCGTTCCACTGCTGTTTCTCTTCAGCGGAACGGTTTTCGTCCAGGGTGAACGCGGGTTCTCGGTACGCCAGGTGTCATGGGAATGCGAAGCCCAACACGAAATGCCCGTGACGGTGTGGAACGACCTGGTCCGGCTTCACTATCCCAGCGCCGGTTGGGTACGACTGAGTCACGACACCGTCTCTGCGCTGGCCGCCTACAAGTCGGCGCGCGGAATGCTCGACTTCGAGGACGTCGTCACGACGCTGCTGGCCGAGGCGCCTCGACTCTCGGTACCGCAAGTCGAGCCGGAGCAGGTCCGATGAAGGCCACCTGGGACCGGGCCCGCGCCATCGCCGATGCGGTGCTCTACGAGGGGTACCTGCTTTACCCCTACCGGGCCTCGTCCAGCAAGAACCAATCCCGTTGGCAGTTCGGTGTGGTGGGCCCGCCCGGCGCGTATGCTGCCTGCCTCGGCGAGGACGACACGATTTCGGCCCAGTTCCTGGTCGACGGTGACGGCGAGTTGACTCTCGTCGTGCGATTCCTGCAGCTGCAGCACCGTCGCGCCGAACGCGACGGCGGTAACCAAGGGTTCATGCCCGTCGACGAACTGTCCAGCGGACTGCAGTCGTGGGTCACCTGGGACGAAGCAGTCGAGTGTGAATTGTCCTTCGGCCCCTTCGCGACCGCCGACCTCGTGCAATCGCGGATGCTGCCGGTCACCGTCGCCGAAGGCTTGGACACGGAGTACGTCGATGGCGGTCGGCTCATTCGCAGGCGGGCTGCGATCCAGGCCGAGTTGACCATCGCCGTCGAGCAAGATGAGAGCCTGAATCGTGTCAGTGTGTCGGTCCGCAACACCGGTTCGACCCCGGCGGACAGGGATGCCGCCATCGCCACATCCATGATCGGCACCCATGTCATCGCGGAAGTGGTTGGCGGGGAATTCGTTTCCCTTCTCGAACCGCCCGACTCGGCGACTGGCCCGGTATCGCGGTGCAGCCAGCACCGGTGCTTCCCCGTGCTGGCGGGGCGCCCCGGCGAACACGATCTGCTGCTGATTTCGCCGATCATCCTCTACGACCATCCCGAAATCGCTGAACAGAGCGGCGGGGCGCTCTACGACTCATGCGAGATCGACGAGATCCTCACCCTTCGGGTGATGACGATGACCGATGAGGAGAAGGCGCAGGCCCGGGCCACCGATCCACTGGCCGCCCAGATCATCGACCGGTGCGACACCATGTCGCCGGAGGCCATGCAGCAGTTACACGGGATATTGCGCAATCCCCACGCAGGCAGCTCCGTGCGCGACAATCTGGACGATCAGATGCGGTCCGCAGGTCTGATCCCGGAGATCCCCGATGGCGTCGACTGGTGGGATCCATTGGCCGACAAATCGGTACGGCCCGACGTCGATGCCGTTCTGGTGAACGGCGTGCGGGTGTCGGCAGGCAGCAGGGTTCGATTGAAGCCGAACCGCCGCGCCGACGCCCAGGACATCTTCTTCACGGGCAAGTCGGCCCGAGTCACCTCCGTTCACGAGGACGTCGACGGCGAACAGTACGTCGGCGTCATCGTCGAGGACGATCCAGACGTCGAGATGCCCGACTCGTACGGCCGATATCTGTACTTCGCGCCGGACGAAGTCGAACCGCTCGACGCAAGAGTAGTCAGCCCAGATAGGAGTTCATGATGGATGTAGTCGGTTGGGTAGCAACGGGTGTCGTCGTTGTTGTCGTAGTGGGAGGAGTCCTCGTCGGGCTCCGTTCCATTCCGGACGTGAGGCGATACATGAAGATTCGGAATATGTAGTCCGGAGTTCGTCAACCAGATGACACCCCGCATCCTGGTCGCCGGAATCGGCAACATCTTCCTCGGAGACGATGGTTTCGGATCCGAGGTGATGCGCCATGTCGTCGCGCAGCCAACCAGGACCGACGTGCATCCCGTGGACTACGGCATCAGGGGCATGCACCTCGCATACGACCTCCTCGAGGAGTGGCGCGCACTCGTTCTCGTCGACGCGTTGCCCAATCGTGGGGCACCCGGCACACTTCACGTCTTCGAGGCGGACCACGCAACCCTTTCGGCCACTGCCGGCCTCGAGGCACACAGCATGGATCCGGCTGCCGTGTTCGCCACGCTCACCGCGCTGGGCGGCACTGCGCCACAGACGATCGTCATCGGCTGCGAAGTGCTGAACGTCGACGAGGGCATGGGCCTGTCGGAGTCCGTGGCCGCGGCGGTGCCGGGAGCTTTGGCGGCGCTCAACGACGTGCTCGCCGATCTCGCTGCCTGCACGGCGGCGCCGACCAGTTCTTCGGGGGGCTGAGTCATGTGTCTAGGAATTCCAGGACAGGTCGTCGGCATGCTCGAGGGTTATGGGGATCAGCTTGCCCTCGTCAACGTCGCCGGCGAGAACCGCAAGGTGAACATCGGGATGCTGCCCGAGGAGACGTTCAGCGCAGGCGACTGGGTGATCATCCACATGGGATTCGTCGTCGAGAAGACCGACAAGGTAGGCGCCGACGCGGCGATGGCCGGCCTTGAGATGATGGGCAGGGGCCAAGACCCCAGCCAAGACCCAGGGGCGGTTCCGTGACCGGCAGGCGCAGGCTCCGGGCCTGCGTGCGCGGCGTCGTTCAGGGCGTGGGTTTCCGGCCGTTCGTCTACACCTCCGCGGCCGCGCTTGGCCTTTCCGGCTCGGTGCGCAATGACAGCTCCGGCGCCATCGTCGAGGTGGAAGGCAACAGTGCCGCCATCGAGGAGTTCCTCACACGGTTACGCGAGCAACCACCTCCACTGGCAGTCATCGAATCGATCGACACACGAGATGTCCCGGTGGTCGGCGGCACTGGCTTCGAGATCGCCGACACGTCGCTCTCAGCCGGAGGCCGTACCCTGGCTTCCCCCGATGTGGCCATGTGTGACGAATGCGCCACTGAACAGCGTGATCCGGCCAACCGGCGCTTCCGACACGCGTTCGTCAACTGCACCAACTGCGGGCCCCGATTCACGATCATCGGTTCACTTCCCTACGACCGCGCCACCACCACGATGTCGTCGTTCGTCATGTGCGCCGAGTGCGCGCGTGAATACGCCGACCCGGCAGACCGACGTTTCCATGCTCAACCCGTGTGTTGTCCCAACTGCGGGCCCACACTGACCTACCGAACCGCGGAGTGCGCCACCGACGGCGAGCACGCCCTGCTGGACGCACGGCGACTGCTGCAGGAGGGCGGAATCCTCGCGGTCAAGGGTATCGGCGGGTATCACCTCGCCTGTGACGCAGGCAATGACGCCGCGGTCATGAAGCTTCGTCAGCGAAAGCGACGCGGGGACAAGCCGTTCGCGGTGATGGTGGCGGACCTGGCGACCGCGCACTCCATCGCCGAGTTCGACGAAGGAGTCGCGCGGCTGTTGTCCGGCGCGCAGCGACCGATCGTGCTGATGCCACGCCGTAAGAGCGCCGCAGTGGCTGATGCCGTGGCTCCGCGCAATCCCGACCTCGGCGTCATGGTGGCCTACGCACCATTGCACGCACTGCTGTTCGGGTTCGCCGGCGACGAGCCTGGACCGACGACACTCGTGATGACCTCGGGAAACCTCGGCGGGGAGCCGATCTGTTTCGCAGACGATGACGCGCTAGAGCGGCTTTCGCACCTGGCCGACGGCTGGCTGATGCACGACCGGGCCATCCTGGTCCCTTGCGACGACTCCGTAGTGCGGGTGGTTGACGGCGACGAATTGCCAATCAGGCGCTCCCGTGGATACGCGCCGTTGCCGATCGCGTTGCCCGTGGCGGTACCGCCCACGCTCGCGGTCGGGGCGGACCTGAAGAACACGATGGCGGTTGCGGACGGCAGGTACGCCTGGCTGAGCCAGCACATCGGAGACATGGACGATCTGGCCACGCTGTCGGCGTTTGATTCCGCGCAGGCACACCTCTGCGCGTTGACCGGTGTCAGCCCAGACGTTCTGGTGGCCGACGCCCATCCGCGATACCGGTCCACCGAGTGGGCGGAACGCAATGCCGACGGACGAACCGTCCGCTCCGTGCAGCATCACCACGCCCACATCGCCGCGGTGATGGCTGAGAACGGATGCGATGGGTCCGAGGAGGTGCTCGGGTTCGCCTTCGACGGAACCGGTTACGGAACCGACGGCGCTGTGTGGGGCGGCGAGGTGCTGCTGGCCAACTACAAGGGCTATCGCCGGATGGCGCAGCTGAAGTACGTGCCGCTGCCCGGCGGCGACGTCAGCATTCATCGTCCTTACCGGATGGCGCTGGCACACCTCTGGGCGGCCGGTATCGACTGGGAGCAAGATCTGGCCCCCATCACGGCCTGCTCGGCCGACGAACGAAGGGTGCTGGCACACCAGCTGCAGACCGGCTTCGGATGTGTGCCGACGTCGAGCATGGGCCGACTGTTCGACGCGGTTTCGTCTCTCGCTGGGGTCCGCCACGTCGCCGACTACGAAGCGCAGGCCGCCATCGAGTTCGAGGGACTGTCCCGCGGCGTCGACTGTGGCGCATCGGCGTATGCCTTCGACATCGGCGACGGCGGTCTGCCGACCCTCATCGATCCGACCCCGGTGCTCGAAGCCGTCATCAGCGACCGCCGATCCGGCGTGCCCACGGCCATGATCGGCGCGCGGTTCCACCGGGCCGTCGGCGACGTCATCGTCGACATCGCCGCGCACGTGCGTGAGAGGGCCCAGACCGTCGCATTGTCCGGCGGTGTGTTCCAGAACGCGCTTCTGCTCCGGCTGGTCATACCCGGACTGCGGGCCAAGGGATTCAACGTCATCACCCACCGTCGCGTACCGCCGAACGACGGTGGCATTGCACTCGGTCAGCTGTTGGTGGGTAACGCGGGATGAGAGAAGGAGGAAGCCGATGTGTTTAGCGGTTCCGGGAAGAATCCTGAGTCTGGAGAACCGTGACGGCACTCTGATGTCGCTCGTCGATTTCGGCGGGATTCAGAAGGACGTCTGCCTGGAGTACATCCCCGACGCGACCGTCGGAGAGTACGTCGTCGTGCACGTGGGCTTCGCCATTCAGCGCCTCGACGAGGAATCGGCGATCCGGACCCTTGCCGAGTTCGAGCATCTCGGCGTGCTCAACGAGGAGTTCGGCGACGGCTTCGAGATCGCGGCGAGAC
>NZ_JBOGDD010000248.1:0-1696 GCF_050701675.1 Mycobacterium sp.
CCGGGAACCACCGCCTCCTGCGGATCGCTCACGCGCCCGCTCAGCGTGGAGACCGCCGGCTGCGCCGCCACCATCGTCGACGCGCCGGCCATCGACGCAACTGCATACACGACGACCGCGAGCCTCCGGTGCACCAGACGAGTCATGATCCTCCTCGGCGCGAGACTGAGAGCGGACTTAGGGCATGTCAGGAAATAACTGACTAATTACGCACTTGTACTTTTGTGACGGACGGAGTACGCTGCGGTGGTGTCGGTGGCTACCTTGCGAGCGAAACATGCGGCGATGTCGCCGGTGTTCACGGAGCGGTCGCGCCGGATCTGGGCGGCCGCGGAAGCGCAGGCGCTCGGCCGCGGCGGGACGGCCGTGGTAGCGGGCGCCACGGGGATCTCGGCCTCCACGATTCGCCGGGGGATGCGAGAGGTGGCCGCGGGCGACCCGCTGGTGGGCGCCCGGACGCGGAAGGCGGGTGGCGGCCGGAAGCGCGCGACGGCCCTCGACCCGACGCTGCTGCGCGATCTCGACGCGTTGGTCGAGCCCACGGCGCCCGGCGATCCGGACTCCCCGCTCCGGTGGACGTGTCTCAGCGCGCGGACGTTGGCGGTGGCCCTCGGCGACCGCGTGAGCCACACGGTGGTCGCGGAGTTGCTGCACACGTTGGGGTACAGCCTGCAGGGCAACGTCAAGACGCGCGAGGGGCGCCAGCACGGCGATCGCGACGCGCAGTTTCGGTACATCGCGCGTCGCGTGCGCGCCGCCCAACACCGTCAGCAGCCGACGATTTCCGTCGATACCAAGAAAAAGGAACTCGTCGGCGCGTTCAAGAACGCCGGCCGCACCTGGCGTCCGGCGAAGACGCCCCAGCGCGTGTGCGTCCACGACTTCGTCGTGCCCGCGACGGCGACGACGGGTGGCAAGGCGATTCCCTATGGCGTGTATGACCTGCAGCGGAATGAAGGCTGGGTGAGTGTCGGGATCGACCACGACACGGCCACCTTCGCCGTGCGGTCCATCGCCCGGTGGTGGCGGCACATGGGCCGCGGCATCTATCGCGGCGCTGACACGTTGGTGATCACCGCGGATGCGGGCGGCAGCAACGGCGCCCGGCTCCGGCTGTGGAAGTGGGAGCTGCAGCAGTTGGCGAACCGCACCGGCCTGGCGATCACGGTCTGTCATTTCCCGCCGGGGACCAGCAAGTGGAACAAGATCGAGCATCGCCTCTTCTCGCACATCGCGATGAACTGGCGAGGCACGCCGCTTGTCGACCTGGCCACCATCGTGAGCCTCATCGGCTCGACGCACAGCCGGTCCGGCTTGCGCGTCCGATCCGAACTCGACCGCGGCGCGTACCCCTCGGGCGTCACCGTCACCGACGCGCAGATGGCGACCATCACCCTCAAGCGACATCCCTTCCACGGCGACTGGAACTACACCATCTACCCAGCTACGCCGAAGGACAATTCGTCAGTTAATGTCTGACGGGCCCTAAGCTGCGGCAGCGCCAGTGTGTTGGTGGCGAACGGGTCCGAGTTGTTGGCGAGTGCGATCGAGACGCCGCTCACGTTCATGACGATCAACACGCGGTTGTCGGTCGCGTCATTGACCCGCGCGAGGCTCGGCGTGTTGATGGCCGTCGTCACACGAATCACGTCAGCCGTCCCTGGCGTGATCGTGGTCGCGCCGTCGAGGGTTACAT
>NZ_JBOGDD010000249.1:0-7199 GCF_050701675.1 Mycobacterium sp.
GGATGCGTCCACTCCGGTGCAACAGACCGGGATCGGTGTCGTGGTGCCCTACGACTTCGCCCTCGATCGAGAGCTGTGGCGCTGGGTGCCCGACGACGTCAGCCTGCACCTGACCCGGACACCTCACGCCGCGTTGGCCGCGACCATGGCGATGGCCGTCTACGTCTCCGACCCGGCGCTGATTGCTCGCGGTGTCACCGACTTGTATGCCGTCGCCCCTTCGGTCACGGCGTACGCGTGCACGTCGGGCAGCTTCGTCGGGGGCGTGGCGGGGGAGGCGGCGCTGGTGAGCGCGATGACGGCGGCGGGCGCCGCGGCCGCCCTGACCACCAGCGGCGCCCTGCTGACCGCGCTCAAGCATCTCGACATCAGCCGGATCGCCACGGTCACGCCCTACACGGACGATCTCACCGCCGGGTTGACCAGCTACCTCGGCGAGGCTGGTGTCGAGGTGGTCGCGAACGCAGGGCTCGGGCTGACGGCGCAGATCTGGACGGTGCCCTACGAGGTCACCGCGGAACTCGTCCGCAGCACCGACACGTCCGACGCCGCAGCCGTTTTCGTGAGCTGCACCAACCTGCCGACGTACGACGTGATCGCCTCGCTGGAGGCGGAGCTCGGCAAGCCCGTGCTGACCGCCAACCAGGTGACGATCTGGTCGGCACTCACCCTCATCGGCCGCAAGGCCGTCGGGCCCGGCCAACAGCTGCTGGAGCGATGACCGTCGACACCGCGGAGTACGCGGAGCGACTGCGGCGCGTCCGCGAGAGCATGCTGCAGCGGTCCCTCGGGGCACTGGTGGTGTGCGACCCGGCGAACATCTTCTACCTGACGGGGTACGACGCCTGGTCCTTCTACACGCCGCAATGCCTCATCGTCCCCGCAGGCGCCGAACCCCACCTGTTCGCGCGGGCGATGGACGCGGCGGGTGCCGCCTTCACCTGCAACCTCCCGGCGGAGCGCATCCACGGCTACCCCGAGGAGCTGGTGCACCGGCCGCACGGGCACCCATTCGACTGGATCGCGGCCGCCGCCCGCGAGCTGGTGCCGGCCGGTGAACTGGTCGGCGTCGAAGGCGATGCGCACTTCTTCTCACCGCGCGCCTACCTCGCTCTCGACAGCGGACTACCGGCGAACCGGCTGGTCGACTCGGAAGAGCTGGTGAACTGGGTCCGGGTGGTCAAGTCCCCCTACGAGGTTGGCCAACTGCGGATCGCAGGCACGATTGCCGAACAGGCGATGCGGACCGCCTGCGACGGGCTGCGGCCCGGCCGCCGGCAGTGCGATCTGGTCGCCGAGATCATGGCCGCGCAAGCGACCGGCACGCCAGAACACGGCGGCGACTACCCGGCCATCGTGCCGATGCTGCCGACCGGCGATGCCGCTGGGACACCGCACCTGACCTGGACCGACCGACCCTTCCGTACCGGCGAGGCCACCACGATCGAGCTGGCCGGGGCGTTCGGCCGCTACCACGCGCCGCTGGCCCGCACCGTGATGCTCGGTGAGCCCCCGCAACGGCTCGGCGAGACCGCGAAGGTCATCGAAGAGGCCATGCACGCGACGCTGGACGCGATCCGCCCCGGCGTGACCGGCGCTGCGGTGCACCGGGCATTCGACCGGGTGATCCGGCCACACGGATTGCGCAAGGACTCTCGGATCGGATATTCGATCGGCATCGGCTATCCCCCCGACTGGGGTGAGCGGACCGTGAGCCTGCGCGACGGGGAGACGACCGAGTTGGCCGCGGGCATGGCGCTGCACGTCATCCTCGGAATCTGGATGGAGGGCTGGGGTTACGAACTGTCCGAGCCGGTCGTCGTCGCCCCCACCGGAGTGGAACGCCTGACCGACCTACCGCACGAACTCACGATCAGGAGGTAACCCGTGACGTCCCAAACGCTTCCGTACGCCGCACGCGCCGCAGGGCTCGTCGGGTCGGTGATCGACTCGAGCACGTCGTTGTTGCACAAGCAGACGCACGACGTGGTCCGGTTCGCGATGGGCAGTCCCGCCGCCGAGGCGGTGCCGTCGGAGATCCTGGCCCGGATCGCGGCGGTCGAACTGGGTCGGCCCGACGCCTACGACTACGCCGCCACCGAAGGTGACCCGCCCTTGCACGCGGCCCTGCTGGAAATGCTGCGCGGTACCAGTGACGAGACCACCGCGGACCGGTTGACGATCACCGCGGGTGGCATGCAGGGCCTCGATCTGTTCTGCAAGATCTTCGTGGACCCTGGCGACCTCGTCGTGGTCGAGTCCCCGACCTACACGAACGGCAGCGCGACCGCACTCTCGTACGGCGCCACCCTGCTGGAGGTTCCTGTCGACGATGACGGCATGGACGTCGACGCGCTTGAGGAATTGGTCGCAGCGGCGGGCCGCACCCCCAAGGCCATCTACACGATCCCGACCTTCCAGAACCCTTCCGGTGTAACGCTTTCGCTGGCACGCAGACACCGGCTGCTGGAACTGGCCCGCTCGTGGGGGTCGATGGTGATCGACGACGACCCGTACGGTCTGCTGCGCTTCGCGGGCGAGCCGCTGCCGACGCTGCGCGAGCTCGCCGCCGGTGACCCACTGGTGTTCTCCGTGCGAACGTTCTCGAAGATCGTGGCCCCCGGCCTGCGCGTCGGATGGGTCGACACCGTGCCGGAGGTGCAGCCGCTGCTGATCAACGCGAAGCAGGCGATGGACACGTGCACCAACCTCCCGGCTCAGCGCCTGCTTGCGGGATTCCTCACCGGTGGGCACCTCGATGACCATCTGGTGGTCCAACGCGCGGAGTACAAGCGGCGCAAGGAGGCCATGCACGCGGCGCTGCGCGAGAACTTCGGCGACATCGCGAAGTGGACCGATCCCGAGGGCGGCTTCTTCCTCTGGGTGACACTCGATGACGGCACCGATACGACCGAACTGTTCGACACCGCGCTCGCCGAAGGCGTCGCCTACATCCCCGGCGCGGCCTTCTCTCCAGCCGGCAGGTTCACCGACGCGCTGCGCCTGTGCTTCGCCTCCACGCCGCCGGACCGGATCCACGAGGGAGTCGCCCGGCTGCGGCGAGCGGTCGACGTGTTGGCGAAGGGCTGACCCGGATGGGCGTGTCCGCCGTGGAGCAGGCCGTACTGGACCGCATCGACGAAACCGGGCTCGTCGGGCTGACCACCGCGTTGCTGAGGGCGGTCGGGCAGAACCCGCCCGGCGACGAGGCGGCGACGGTGGACGTGCTGCGCTCGGCCGCCGTCGAGGCGGGCCTCGACGTGGATGAGACCCCGGTGGAGCAGGGCCGCAACAACTTACGCGTCACCCTGACCGGTGGCAGCGGGCCAGGCCTGATGCTGCTCGGTCACACCGACGTCGTCCCGGTCGGCGACGGCTGGACGACGGACCCGTTCGGGGGCGAGGTGCGCGACGGCCGCATCTACGGCCGCGGCGCCTCCGACATGAAGGGCGGCCTCGCCGCGGCTCTCATCGCCATGGCGGCGCTGCGGGGCGTCGGGCTGAGCGGACCCGTCGAGCTCGCCGCCCTGGTGGACGAGGAGGAGACCGGCAAGGGGATCCGCGCCTACGTCGAGGCCGTGCGGCGGCCCTTCCTTGGCTGTATCACCGCGGAGCCCACCGACCTGCAGACCATCATCGGCGCCCGCGGCGACTCCTACCTGCGGGTCGAAATTCATGGAAGTGCTTGTCACGCAGGCAATCCCGATGACGGCGCGAACGCCATCTACGGCGCGGCCGCGGTGGTCGCCGAGATCGAGCGCCTGCACGCCGAGCTGGGCCAACGGCCGCACCCGCTGCTGGGTCCCGCCACGTGGAGCGTCGGGCAGATCCTCGGCGGCACCGGCGGTGCCATCGTGCCCGCCGAATGCGTGATCGTCGCCGACCGTAGGCTGCTGCCCGGCGAGTCGACGGACACCGTGCTCGGCGATCTTCGCGAGCGGGTGGCGGGCCTGCGGCTGGCCGAGCGTGGCCTGACTGCCGACGTGTCGATGCCGATGGAGATGCCTGCCTTCCAGACCCCCGCCGACTCCGAGCTGGCCAGGACAACCGATGCCGCGCTGGCCGATTCGGGCGGTCCCGGCCTGCCGCTGGGCGGGTGGACCGCCGCGTGCGACGGGGGGTTCGTGGCCCGCGATCTCGGCGTGCCGGTAGTAGTGCTCGGCCCTGGGTCGGTCACCGCCCAGGCCCATCGCGCCGACGAATCGGTCGCGGTCTCGGAGCTGCTGGTCGCGGCCCGCACCTACGCACTGACCGCTCTTCGCCTGTTGGGCTGACTCAGCGTTCCCGCCGCAGAGCGTCGGCCAGCAGCTCGGCGAGGTGCACCGGTTGCCGAGAGGTCCCGTGCGTGATCTGAGTGCGGCAGCTGAAGCCGTCGGCGACGATCGCCGTCGTGGGTGCGGCCTTGCGCACGGCGGGCAGCAGGACACGTTCGCCGGCCGCCTTGGACACCTCGTAGTGGCCGCGTTCGAAGCCGAAATTGCCTGCCAGTCCACAACATCCGGAGTCGGGAACGGTCGCGTCGATGCCTGCGGCCGCCATCACCGAGCGGTCGGCGTCGAAGCCCATGACGGCGTGCTGGTGGCAGTGGGTCTGCACCAGCGCCTGTCCACCGACACTGGGCGGCTCCCAGCCGGACTGGTCAAGGAATTCGGCGAAGGTACGCGTCGCGGCCGCCGCCGACGCCGCGAGTGGGTTGTCCGGCAGCAGCGCAGGACCGTCGTGCCGCAGGGCCGCGGTGCAGCTGGGCTCCAGCCCCACGATCGGGGTGCCGTCGGCCAGGGCGGGAGCCAGGGTCGTCAGTGAGCGCCCGAGTACCTTCTTCGCCCGATTCAGCTGCCCGGTGGAGATCCAGGTCAGCCCGCAGCACACCGACCTCTCCGGCAGCACGACCTGATATCCGGCGGCTTCCAGCACCTCGACGGCGGCCTTGCCGACGTGGGGCGCAAGGTGATTGGTGAACGAGTCGGGCCACAACATGACCTTCCCCCGCACGCCTTCGGCGGTGTGGTCGCGCCCGGCGAACCACGAGGTGAAGGTCTGCTCGGCGAAGGCGGGGATCTCCCGCTCAGGCGCGATCCCGCCCAGTCGTTTCGTCAGCGGGAGGCGTGCCAGCCGATTGACCAGCCGCGGCGCCAGGGAGGCCAACCGCGACGACATGGGCAACCAGCCCATCGACCAGTGCGACAGCGGGCGGGCCCATGGCCTGCGGGCGTAGTGGTGATGGGTGAATTCGGCCTTGTACGTTGCCATGTCGACGTTCACCGGGCAGTCCGAAAGGCATCCCTTGCACGACAAGCACAGGTCCAGCGCGTCCCGTACTTCGGTCGAGCGCCAGCCGTCGGTGACCACGTCGCCCTGGAGCATCTCCCAGAGCAGGTGAGCCCGGCCCCTGGTCGAGTGCTGCTCCTCGCGCGTCACCTGATAGCTCGGGCACATCACCCCGCCGGACGTCTGCCTGCACTTGCCGATCCCGACGCACCGGCGTTGCGACTGCGAGAAGTCGTGGTTGTCGTCGGCGTAGGCGAACAGGGTCAGCGGCTTGCGGTCCTTGGCCGGGCCGTCGTGCCGAATCGCGACGTCCACCGCAGGCGGCTCGACGATCACGCCGGGATTCATCACCAGGCGCGGATCCCAGATGTCCTTCATCTCCTTGAGCAGCGCCAGGCCGTCCGCGCCGTACATCCGGCCGAGCAGGGCGGAGCGCGCCCGCCCGTCGCCGTGCTCGCCGGAAACGGAGCCGCCGAGTGATACCACGAGATCGGTTGCGTGCTCGACGAATTCGCGGTAAGTCGCGATGCCGCTGCGGCTAAGGAGATCGAAGTCGATCCGCATGTGCATGCAGCCCTCGCCGAAGTGCCCGTAGGACGCGCCGGAGAGACCGTGCCTGCCGAGCAGGTCGTCGAGCCCGCGCAGGTAGTCGCCGAGGCGCTGCGGCGGAACCGCGGCGTCCTCCCACCCGCCCCAGGCCTCGGCGCCGTCGGCCCGGCGGGTGGCCAACCCGGCCGCGTCCGTCCGGCACCGCCACAACACCTTCTGCGCCCCTGGATCGGTGACGAGTGACGCGGTGGCGGGTGAGCCGGAGTCGCGCAGTTCCTCGAGCATCCCCTCGGCGGCCGCCACCGCCGAGGGGTGGTCCTCGCCGCCCATCTCGACCAGCAGCCACGCGCGTCCCGCGGGAAGTCCTGCCTCGGTCGCGGCGGCCCTGATCTCGGTTGGCAGCCGGTCGACCAGATCGACGTTGATCGACTCCATCGTCAGCGGGCCGTGCCGCAGTAC
This sequence comes from Mycobacterium sp., assembly GCF_050701675.1. GTDB lineage: Bacteria > Actinomycetota > Actinomycetes > Mycobacteriales > Mycobacteriaceae > Mycobacterium. The sequence goes on from NZ_JBOGDD010000249.1 coordinate 6,277, forward strand.
CAGCGGGACACAGTCGGCAGAGGAGACCGAGTCGCCAAAGCCGAGCACGCACAACACCTTTGCCTTAGGCAGCTGGGCCAGCGAGACCGTCGCCTGCAGCGTCGTCGCGAAACCGCCCTCGCTACCGCACAACAGCCCTGCGACGTCGTAGGAGTTCTCCGGCAGGAGCCGGTGCAACGCGTACCCCGAGATCTGTCTGGTGAATTGCCCGAACCGGCGCCGGATCACCAACTCGTGGCGGTCGACGAAGCTCTGCAGCTGCCGGTGGAGCTCGCCCTCTCGGCCCGGCCTGCGGCCAAGCTTCTCGCGGTTGCCTGCGGCATCCACCGTGCAGCGCGTGCCATCGGCGAGCATCACGTCGAGAGACCGGACGTTGTCCGCGGTGGTGCCCCAGGCGACGGAGTGCGCACCGCACGCGTTGTTCGCGATCATCCCGCCGAGCGTCGCCCGACTGGCCGATGACGGGTCGGCCCCGAACGCCAGCCCGAGCGGCAATGCCGCGGCGAGCAGATCGGTGAGCACCACGCCGGGCTCGACGATGGCGGTCCTGGCTTCGCGATCGATCGCAAGGATCCGGTTGACGTGCCGCGACGCGTCGATGACCACGCCGCCGATCGCATTGCCTGCCATCGACGTGCCGCCACCGCGAAGGGTCACCGGCGCACCAGCTGCCGCGGTGAGCGCGACTGCCGTGGCGAGGTCTTCCCGATCGGCCGGGACGATGACCAGATCCGGCACGGCGCGGTAGTTCGACGCATCGGCCGCGTAGAGGGCCCGAGTCAGCGGATCGTCGCCGACCGACCCGCGGACCTCCGCCCGCAGCGACTTGGCGAGCCGGTGAACGTCGTACCGGGGGAGCGTTACCATTGTCAACAATCTACCGATCAGGGAGACAACATGGTGACAGTAGGCCTCCTCTACCC
>NZ_JBOGDD010000250.1:0-3393 GCF_050701675.1 Mycobacterium sp.
CGGTCGTCCTGCGCAGCCCCGCTGCCCTCGACGAGGCGCTGGTAGGCCGCGTACTCGTAGGACCGCAGCACGCCGGCAACGTCCCGCAGCGGGGAGTCCGGTCTGCGGCGCTCCTCCAGCGGCTGCCCCGGCTCGCCTTCGAAGTCGATCACCAACCAGCGCTCGGGGGTTCGGAGGACCTGGCCGAGGTGAAGGTCGCCGTGCACGCGCTGCACGGTGATCTGCTCGCCGGCGAGCGCGCGGTAGCGCTCCTCGATCAGCCGCCGGTACTGCTCGACGGCGGGGACCATGGTGGCCACGGCGTCGAGGCGTTGCAGGAGGGTGTCGACCGGGAACGGCTCGCGTGCGTCGCCGAGGCTGGTGGCCAAGGTCCGATGCACCGAGGCGACCGCCTCGCCGAGCTGGTGCGACTCGCCCGCGAAGTCAGCTCCTTCGGCGGACAGATCGCTGGTGGCGGCGGTCGCCATGTCCCAGCCCTCCGTCGAGTTGGCGGCGAACTCGGTGACCATTCCCAGGGCGTACGGCTCGTCATCGAGGGTGGTCTCGAACGATCCGAGCAGCCGCGCCACGTGCGGGTTGCCTGCACGCGCCAACTCGCGGTTGAGTTCGATGTCGGGGTTGACGCCTGGCGTGACGCGCCGGAACACCTTGAAGATCGCGGCGTCGGAGAACACCACGCTGGTGTTGCTCTGCTCGGCGCCGACCACCCGGCCCGCCGCATCCAAGGGCAGGGCGGCGCCGGGTTCCTTCAGAAAGCGCAGCGGCCCGATCGACGCCGAGTCGTCGACCAGCGCCAGCAGAAACTGCGCGGCGGACGGGTCGTACAGGGCGTCGTAGGCGGTGTGCACGCCCGAGGTGCCGATGGTGGCGCCGGGCGCCCCGTCGGATCCGCCGTCCCAGCGCACCAACAGCTGATATCGGTGCGACGTTCCGTCGGTGAACTCGACGTCGAGCAACACCAGATCTAGGTCGCCGCGAAGCGCGACCACCTCGCCGGGTCGCACGTCGGCCAGCTCACGGCCCCGACCCGCGTACCACCTCTGCGTCGGCAGCCATCGATCGAACGGGAGTTTCGTCGCCTGAGTCATCAGTCTTCAAACCTACCCACGGTCTTCGGCTTTGAATCACCGACCAAGAGCGGCGACGGCGGCCGAACTCACTGGATGAAGCGCTCCGCCTCGGACCTCAGGTACCGGCCGGAATTGGCCTGCCGATACCCGATCACGCCGCCGCTTGCCGTCAGGGCGATCAGGCCGGCCAGACCAGGAAGTGCCACCGTGGCCACCTGGGTGATGCGCGCCGAGCGCAGATACTGCGGATAGCCTTCCCGCAGCACGGGGTTGCCCGACCCAGAACTGAACCCAGAATTGAACACGGCAGAGGTGGACGGGTTCGGCGGCGACTGCCCGGTCGGCGTCGACCCGGTCGGCGGCACCGATCCACGAACCGCCGGCGCGGGCGCGCCCGCGGGACCCGCACCGAGTACCTGTGTTCCCTCGCCGGCCGGCACCGATCCGGATCCGGTCGCGGGCTCCGATCCGCGGGCGGGCACCGATCCGGTGATCGGGCGAGACGGAGCGAGGCGGATCGGCGGAATGATCACCGGTGCCTGCACGACGGGAAGGTCCGATCCGTTGGCCATCGGTGTGGTGTCGACCGTGTCGATTGCGTCGACGGGCGCCTCCTCCATGATGCGGAACGTCGGAGCCGGCTGTGGCGTCGGTTTCGGCTTCGGTTTGAAGGGGTTGTACGGGGCATACGCGTCGGCCAGCAGCGAGTTGACGGTGCTCAAGGTCTGTCCCATGGCCGTGAAGGCCGCGAAGGGATCGGACAGATCGAGCGTCCACCGCTTGCCCTGGTAGCCGGGCACTTGCACGGGGGCGGGGATCGGCGGCGCGGAGGGCGGCGTGGCGTCGACCGAGCCGGTGGTGTGCCTGGACCGTGGCGTCTGTTCGGTCGGCGTCGAGGTGGCTTGTTCGGGGGCCTTCGGCTCCGACTTCTCTACCGGGGTCCTGTCCTTGTCGCGCTTGCGCTTGCTCGAGTCGCCTGCGGTGCCGTCCGGCAGGGTGCGCGTCCCTGGAGTCCGCCCGTTGCCGAAGATGCTGAGCGGTCGGCCCATCATGTCGCGCAGCTGGGTGACGATGTTCCTCGGGATGTCGAAGATGCTCGGCGGAGTCGCCGTCGTCGGTTCGGGTTCGACGACGGCCGGTTGGGTGACGGCCGGCGGATCAGCGGGTTCGCCGGTCCCCGTGGTGTCGTCGCCGGTGCCATCCGGATCGGCGACCGCGACGCCTGCTCCGGCGCCAGCGATCAGCAACGCGGCGAGAAGCGCACCGATTGAAGGCAAGACGCGGAGCACAGGGTTCGACACAACCCCCCTCGTTTCAGCGAAATCAAAACGCGTCAGCCGTTCAACGACGTTTGGCCAATTCTCTCACAGGATTCCGCAGGTACATATAGGAATTGGTGGCCCGCGGCCGACCGGTTCCCGGGCGGTCCAGCGGCTCGGTGAATCGGCGGCTGTTGCGGCGGTAGGGTGCGGACGTGGCATCCGATGACTTGCGCGACCACGGTGATCCTGGCGATGCTCCGTCGATCCCACCGCCGTTGGTCCCGCCCTCGGACACGACCCGCCCCTCGGCCGCCGAGGAGGCGCGCACCATCGCCGCGTCGACCAACAGCGGCACCCTGGCGACGCTGACGGCGGCAGGTGACCCGTGGGCGTCGTTCGTGACGTACGGACTGCTGGGTGGCGCACCCGTGCTGTGCGTGTCCAACCTGGCCGAGCACGGCCGCAACCTGATCGGGGATCCCAGAGCCAGCATCGGGATCGTCGCGGCGGCCACCGACAGCGATCCGCTCGCCAACTCGCGGATCACCTTGGCCGGTGTCGCGGAGAAGCCCACCGGCGATGAACGCGCCGCCGCGCGCCAAGCTCATTTGGACGCCGTGCCCGCTGCGAAGTACTACGTGGACTACAGCGACTTCACGCTGTGGGTGCTGCGCGTGGACCGGGTCCGCTGGGTCGGCGGCTACGGCCGCATGGACTCGGCCACCGGCGTCGACTACGCGGCCGCCGAGTCCGATCCGGTCCAGCCGATCGCCGCGGGCGCCATCACACACCTCAACGCCGACCACGCCGAGTCCCTCGTGCAGATGGCGAAGACGCTTGGCGGCTACCCAGACACCGTCGCCGCCACCTGCACGGGCGCTGACCGCTACGGGCTCGACCTCAAGATCACCACGGAGCGCGGGGTGGCCTACCCCAGGATCAACTATGGCGAGCGCCTCGATTCGCCGGACCAGTTGCGCTCGGCCACGGTGGAACTGACGCGACGGGCGCGCCAGGTCTGACCTGCAATACGATCGTCGTGTGCCCGACCGTCCCGAAAC